>NZ_JARHXC010000123.1:0-34001 GCF_029222405.1 Microbacterium sp. Kw_RZR3
CGCGATCCACGCGTATAAACGCGAGCACACCGCGTTTATGCGCGCAAACAGCGTTTATGCGTCGACCGACACCTCACGAAACACCGGAGGACAACGGATGCCGGGGCCCGGCATCCGCCTTGCTCAGTCCTCGCCGGGATCGTCGCGGTCGACGATGTGCATCGCGCGCGCCGCGTCGGTGATGCTCGACGTGAGCGAGGGGTAGACCGCGAAGACGCGGGCGACCTGGTCGACGGTCAGCCGGCGTTCCACCGCGATCGCCAGGGGGTAGATGAGCTCGGACGCCTTCGGTCCGACGATGACGCCGCCCATGACGGTGCCACTGCCCTTGCGGGCGATGAGCTTCACGAACCCGTCGGTGATGCCCTGCATCTTCGCGCGGGGGTTCGCCGACAACGGCAGCTTCTTCACGACGCCGGCGATCTTGCCGTCGACGACGTCCTGCTCGCTGAACCCCACCGTCGCGATCTCGGGCGCGGTGAAGATGTTCGCCGTGATCCGGCGCGTCTCGAGCGGGATCACGATGTCGCCGAGCGCGTGGAAGATCGCCTGACGGCCCTGCATGGATGCCACGGATGCCAGGGGGAAGAAGTTCGTGCAGTCGCCGGCCGCGTAGATGTTCGGCACCGAGGTGCGCGCGACGCGGTTGACGCGGATGTGCCCGGACGAGGTCATCTGCACCCCCGCCTCCGCGAGGCCGATCCCCGCGGTGTTCGGGATCGAGCCGACCGCCATGAGGCAGTGGCTGCCCTCGATCGTGCGGCCGTCCGCGAGGGTCACGGTGACACCGTCACCGGTGTTCACGACCGAATCGGCACGAGCCTTCGCCAGCAGCGTCATACCGCCGCGCTGGAACACGCGTTCGAGGACGGCCGCGGCATCCTGATCCTCCCCGGGAAGCACCTGGTCGCGGCTCGAGACGAGTGTCACCTTGGCGCCGAGGTTCATGTAGGCCGAGGCGAACTCGGCGCCCGTGACACCCGAGCCGACGACGATGAGGTGCGTGGGAACGGACTTCATGTTGTAGAGCTGCGTCCACGTGAGGATGCGCTCGCCGTCGGGCTTGGCCGAGGGCAGCTCGCGCGGCGAGGCCCCCACCGAGACGACGAGGGTCTCGGCCTCGATGCGGTCGAAGTCGGTGCCGCCGGCCTCGGTCGACACGACCACGGCGCCCGGACCGTCCAGCCGTCCGTGACCCGCGATGATGCGGACGCCCGCCTCGAGCAGCGACGCCCGCATGTCGTCGGACTGCTGCCGAGCGAGCGACAGAAGGCGCTGGTTGACCGCCGCGAGGTTGATCGCGACCTCGGGGGTGAGGGGCTTGCCCCGGTCGTCGCGCGCGAAGAGCTGCACGCCGAGCTCGCTGGCGTTGCGGATGGCGACGGCCGCATCGGCGGTCGCGATGAGTGTCTTCGACGGCACGACGTCGGTGATGACGGCCGAGCCGCCCACGCCCGCCCGTTCCACCAGAGTCACGTCGGCGCCCAACTGGGCGGCCGAGAGAGCCGCTTCGTAGCCGCCGGGGCCACCGCCGACGATCGCGACGGACTGCTTGCGCTCGAAGCTCTGCACCATGGCATCCATTCTTCCCTAGGGTGCTTCCTTCGAACGACGCGCGGTCCGCGTCTGGCCCGCGAGCCCGCCGCTTTCTAGAGTGGGGGGATGTCCAACAGCACTTCTCACCCGCTCGACGATCCGGCCGTCGACCCGTTCGAGGTCGCCGCAGCCGCGGCGGCCGACATCGCCCGCCTTTCCGGTGTCGAGCACCACGACATCGCCGTCACCCTCGGGTCGGGCTGGGGCCGCGCCGCCGAGCTCATCGGCGAGGAGACGGCGTCGTTCCCCGCGACCGAGGTCGTCGGTTTCTCGAAGCCCGCCCTCGAGGGGCACGTCGGCACGCTCCGGAGCGTCCGCACCCCCGGCGGCAAGAACGTCCTCGTGATCGGCGCCCGCACCCACTACTACGAGGGCCACGGCGTGCGCCGGGTCGTGCACAGCGTCCGCACGGCGGCCGCCACCGGCGCCACCACGATGATCCTCACGAACGGAGCCGGTGGCATCCGCGAGACGTGGAAGCCCGGACAGCCCGTGCTGATCAGCGATCACATCAACCTCACGGCCGACTCCCCTCTCGAGGGTGCGACCTTCATCGACCTCACCGACCTGTACTCGAAGCGCCTGCGCGACCTCGCCCGATCGATCGACCCGACGCTCGACGAGGGTGTGTACACGCAGTTCCGGGGACCCCACTACGAGACTCCCGCCGAAGTGCAGATGGCGAAGACGATCGGTGGGCACATCGTCGGCATGTCGACGTCGCTCGAGGCGATCGCGGCCCGCCAGGCCGGCATGGAGATCCTCGGCTTCTCGCTCATCACGAACCTGGCCGCCGGCATCCAGCAGACGCCACTGAGCCACGCCGAGGTCCTCGAAGCCGGTCGCGAGGCGGAGCCCGTCATCTCGGCGCTGCTCGCCCGCGTGGTCAACGCATTGTGAGCGAGTACCTGGCCGCGGCCCGCGCCTGGTTGGCGCAGGACCCGGATGCCGTCACCCGCGAGGAGCTCGCCGCGCTCATCACCCGCGTCGAAGACGGCGACGACGCGGCCGCCGCCGACCTCGCGGACCGCTTCTCGACGCGCTTGGCCTTCGGGACGGCGGGACTGCGCGGCACGCTCGGCGCCGGCTCGAACCGCATGAACCGCGTGCTCGTGGCTCAAGCGGCGGCCGGTTTCGCCGCGTATCTCCGCGAGAAGCAGCCGGACGGAACGCCGACCGTGGTCGTCGGGTACGACGGTCGACGCAACTCGGACGTGTTCGCGCGCGACTCGGTCGAGATCTTCGCGGGGGCGGGGCTGCACGCGATCCTCCTGCCACGCCTGTTGCCCACGCCCGTGCTCGCTTTCGCCGTGCGGCACCTCGGCGCGGATGCCGGCGTCATGGTCACGGCGAGCCACAACCCGCCCGACGACAACGGCTACAAGGTCTACCTCGGCGGCGCCGACGACGGCGCGCAGATCGTCTCGCCGGCCGACGCCGAGATCGCCGCGCACATCCAGCGCGTGGCGGACGACGGCGACGTCACGATCCTGCCGCGCTCGGTGGGGTACGCCAATGCCCCGGAATCGGTCGTGGAGGCGTACGTCGCCGCGACCGCTGCCGTCGCCCCGGCACCGGCGGGCGCGGAGGGGCTCCGCTGGGTCTACACCGCGATGCACGGCGTGGGCTGGGAGACGGTCTCGCGGGTGCTCACCGAGGCCGGCTACCCCGCGCCGGTGGTCGTCGAGGCGCAGATCCAGCCCGACGGGCGCTTCCCCACGGTCGCGTTCCCGAACCCCGAAGAGCCGGGCGCGATGGACCTCGCGTTCGAGACCGCGCGCGCGGCCGACGCCGAACTGGTGATCGCGAACGACCCGGATGCCGATCGCCTCGCGGTCGCGATCCCGGATGCCGAGACCGACGGCGGATGGCGCCGGTTGAGCGGCAACGAGATCGGTCTGCTGCTGGGCTGGCGCGCAGCGCGAGCCGCGGCGGCCGCCGGGACGGGCGGAACGCTCGCGTGCTCGCTCGTGTCGTCGCCCGGGCTGCAGGCCGTGGCCGAGCACTACGGTCTCGACTTCCGCTCGACGCTCACCGGGTTCAAGTGGATCTCGCGCGCCCCGGGCATCGTCTTCGGCTTCGAGGAGGCGCTGGGCTACCTCGTGAATCCCGACGTCGTGCGCGACAAGGACGGGATCTCGGCCGCGGTCGCGCTGCTCGGCATGGCCGCCGACGCTCGAGCCGAGGGCCGCACCGTGGCGGACCTGCTCCGGGAGTTCCGTGAGACCTTCGGCGCGTTCGCGAGCGACCAGATCTCGGTGCGGGTCACCGACGTGAGCGAGATCGCCGGGATCATGGCATCCCTCCGCGCCCAGCCGCCCTCCGCCGTCGGCGAGATCGCGGTGTCGAGAATCGACGACCTGCTGCTCGGAGTCGACGGGCTGCCCCCGGGCGACGTGCTGCGGATCTGGCTCAACGACGGTTCGCGGCTAATCGTGCGCCCGAGCGGCACCGAACCGAAGCTCAAGCTCTACCTCGACGTGCAGGCGAGCTCGGCGAAGAAGGCGAACCGGCGTCTGGCCGCACTGCGCGCCGGTGCCGAGGCGTTGCTGACCGCGGTGCGCTGACCCGCCCTGCCCCGTTTGGGGCGCGTTTCCGCTCTGCGGCTCGGGGCTTAGGGCGCGTTTCTTCCGCCGGGGCGCGATTCTTGCGCCCTGACGAGAGAATCGCGCCCCAGACCCGGGTTGCGCGTGACGCCCGAACTACTCCTCCCCAGGACGCAATCTTCCGGCACACATCACGGGATGCCACGGAGCCGGGTGCCGCGGTCGCGAACCCCGCCACACTGTCGGTCATGTCCGCACTCGTTCTGCTGTCCCGCGACGACCTCGCCGAGGACGGCGTGAGCTCGTCGGCACTCCGACGACTTCTTGAGACCCGTGAGATGATCCGACTCCGGCTTTGGGGCGCGAACCTTCCGCCGGGGCGTACTTCCGACGCCCCATCCCACGAAACGCGCCCCGAACACGGAAGGCGGACGGATGCCGCCGCCCCGGGATCCGCGGATACGACCACCCCGAGCCCCAGATCGCGGGCGAGCGAGGATGCGTAGCCGCGCGTCAGCCGTCGATCACCGCGACCAGCTCGTCGAGGAACGCCGCGAAGTCCGTGCCGCGTCGCACGATGCGCTGAACGCTCTCGCGCTCGCTGAACACCTCGACGAACTGCTCGAACACCGTCTGGAACGCCTCGCGGTCGGCCTCGCTGAACGCCACGAGGGCCACGACCTGCACGCGCCCCTCGCCCCAGGCGATCGAGGGGTCGGCGATGCCGATCGCGATCCGCGTCTGCGTCGCCGTCATGCCCATCGCGTGCGGCACCGCGAGCGCGTCGGTGAACGCCGTCGACGAGATGGCCTCGCGCTCGACGGCCCGGGTGACGTAGTCGTCGTCGATGACCCCCTGGTTCGTCAACAGCGCGCCCAGGTCGCGGATGACGCCCGCCTCGCCGTCGGCCCCGTCGAGGCCGCGCACGAAGGCGTCCGGAGAGAAGTAGCGCTCCAGCTCGGCCCGGAGCCGCGCGAGGCGCCTCCCCCGCCGCACACGCCCGGCCGCCGCCTGCACGCGCTCGACGTCGGCGTCGGTGAGGAACGGCTGGATGCGGACGAACCGGTCGCCCGTGCGGGGAGGGTCGATCGTCGTCAGCACCAGGTCGGTGTCGATGCCCTCCCAGACCGGATCGATGCGCGTCTCGACACCGACGACCTCGATCGCCTGCCCGAGCGAACGGTCCACGCTGGAGCGCAGCAGCTCGTGCAGTTCGTAGTACCCCGGGCACACGATCGTCGCGGTGAGGAGCTGATCGGCGCGGCGGCTGCGCTCGAGGCGCCCGCCGACGTGCATCGCGACATACGCGATCTCGTCGTCGAGGATCGGGATGCCCAGCGAGTCCTGGAGCCCGGTCGCGATGTAGACCGCCACCTCGAAGATCATCGGGTACGTCGACTTCAACGACCGCGTCAGGGGGTTCCGCGACCACGCCTGCTCTCGAGAGCGGTGCAGCAGGTTCTGCACGTGCAGCGCGAGGCGCAGGATGAAGTCCTCGTGCGCGATGTCGACGAGGAACTGGGATGCCGCCGCCTCGACGACCGCGCGAACGGCTGCCTCGACCTCGGGCGACAGGCGGGAACGGACGTCGTCGGCCGCGGGGGCGCCCGGCGCGACGATCCGTGTGAGCACCAGGGTCGCGAGGTGGCGGAGGTCGCCCTGCCCGAGCTGCACCCCGATGTGCTTGAGGGTCAGACGGTCCAACAGATCCGCGACCGCCGCCGTGGCATCCGATACGTCCGCACCGGTCGATCCGAGGGCCCGGTCGCGGGTGGTCCGGTCCGCGGCGATCGCGATGTGCATGACGACGTCGCCGATGCCGATCTCGTTCACGAAGTAGCCGAGGGCGCCGAGCTCGGCGACCAGCTCGGCCTTGAAGGGACCGAAGGCCCGCGCGCCGACGGACCTCTCGCCGAGCGTTCGCCGCAGCGCGTCGAGGTCGAAGTGCCCGGCATCCATCTCGTCGTGCGCGAGCTTCGACAGCAAGCGACGCTGCGCCACCTCGGTGCCCCGGAGGCGAGCGAGGGATGCCGAGCGCTCGAGCGTCAGCTCGGTCCCGCCGAGCAGCCCCCGCACGCGTGAGAGATCCGCTTCGAGCGTGGCCGCGCTGACGTGCAGAGCGTCGGCCGTCTCGAAGACGTCGATGCCGTCGGCCGAGTCGAGGAGGCGCCGCACCAGGGTGTGGAGGCGATCGCGGGGGGTCCCGGCATCCAATCCCCCGTTCGCCCGCAGCGCGACGGCGGCGTCACTGCCGGCCCGGTAGCCGAGCGGCCCCGACTCGATCGCGCTCATGCCCCCGGCGCGGGCGTTGATCGCCGTCACGTAGGAGCGGATGCTCCGCGGGGTCACCCCGAGGGCGTCCGCCAGAGATGCAGCCGTCGACCACTCCCCGTCGCGCAGCAACAGGGCCAGCAGGCGGTCTTGGCGAGCTTTCGTCGTCACGATCCGTCCTCCGCGCCGCGCCCGGTATGGCAGCGCACCCTCCATCCAACCACGCGACCCGGGTCGCTGCGCGGGCGACCGGCATCCACGTTCCGGGGGGTGGGAAACGAACCTGGTTGTCCGCTGGGAGCCGCTTCCAGACAATCGAGAGGTAAGGAGGCGGGTTCGATGAGGATCCTGGTGGTCTGTGGTGCGGGTGCGTCCAGCACGTTCGTCGCGCAGCGGGTACGCCGCGCGGCCCACGAGCGCGGCCTCGACTATGCCGCCTCCGCGGGAACGCTGCGTTCGCTCCCGATCGATCTCGACGGATGCGATGTCGTCCTCGTCGGCCCCCACCTCGCAGGCGACCTCGACGCGATCGAACGGGATGCCGCGACGCGCGGCGTCAAGGTGGTCCTGCTGCCACCCGACGTGTTCGCCGACCTCGACGGCACGCGCGCCCTCGCCCTCGTCCAGGGGGCGCTCGGCGCCCGACCGCTTCTGACTCACGAGAAGGAGTGATCCCATGCCTCGACTCACCCGCACCGTCCGGATCGGATCGTCCCACGGCCTGCACGCACGCCCCGCGAAGCTGTTCGCACAGGCGGCGAAGGAGTCCGGAATCCCGGTGACCATCGCCAAGGATGCCGGCGCCCCGGTCAACGCCGCGAGCATCCTCGGCATCATCGCGCTGGGCCTGGAGTACGGCGACTACGTCACCCTCACGGCCGACGGCGACAACGCCGAAGCGACCATCGATCGTCTCAGCGAACTGCTGACCACCGACCACGACGCCGCATAACGGCGCGCAGTAAAGGAAACAAGCACATGACGGAACTCCGTGGAGTCGGAATCGGACTGGGCGTCGCCCAGGGACCCATCGCGCGCATGGCGGAGCCCCTGCCCGCCCCGAAGGACGCGAAGAGCGAGCTGAGCGTCGAGGACGAGACCGCGCGCGTGCGCGAGGCCATCAACGCCGTCGCGCGCGAGCTCGAGGCCCGCGGGGCACAAGCGGGCGGCGCCGCCCGCGACGTGCTCGAGGCCCAGGCGATGATCGCCGAGGACCCGACCCTCGAAGCCGAGGTCGACAGCCGTCTCGCCGCCGGCAAAACCGGCGAGTTCGCCGTGCACGACGCCTTCGCCTCGTTCCGTGAGCAGCTCGTCGCCCTCGGCGGCTACCTCGGCGAGCGCGCCGCCGACCTCGACGACGTCGCCCAGCGCGTCATCGCGCGCCTGCGCGGCGTCGCGGCCCCCGGCATCCCGGATCCCGGTCACCCATTCGTGCTTGTCGCGAAAGACCTGGCCCCCGCCGACACCGCCCTGCTCGACCTCGACAAGGTGCTCGCGCTGGTCACGACCGAGGGCGGCCCCACCTCGCACACGGCGATCCTCGCCCGCGAGAAGTCGATCGTCGCCGTCGTCGGCGCCGCGGGCGCCAAGGACCTCGTCGATGGACAGTCCGTGATCGTCGACGCCGCCGCGGGCGTCGTCACCGTCGACCCGACCGACGACGAGAAGGCCCGCGCGGCGAACCGTGCCGAGGCCCGTGCCGCCGCGGCATCCGCCCCTCTCACCGACGGCGCCCTCGCCGACGGCACCAAAGTGCCCCTGCTCGCCAACCTCGGAAAGCCGGGCGGCGCCGCCGAGGCCGTCGAGCTGGGGGCCGAGGGCGTGGGCCTGTTCCGCACCGAGTTCCTCTTCCTCAGCTCCAGCTCCGCCCCGACCGTCGAGGAGCAGCGCGCCGCGTACACCGAGCTGCTGAGCGCCTTCCCGGGCAAGAAGGTCGTCGTGCGCATGCTCGACGCCGGTGCCGACAAGCCGCTGCCGTTCCTCAACGACGCGCACGAGGAGAACCCGGCTCTCGGCCTCCGTGGCCTCCGCGCACTCCGCGCGAGCGAGGACATCCTCCGCGAGCAGCTGACCGCGCTGGCGGAGGCGGATGCCGCGACCCGCAAGACCGAAGCCGGACCCGCCGACCTGTGGGTCATGGCCCCCATGGTCTCGACCGTCGAGGAGACGCGCTACTTCACCGAGCTGGCCCGCGACTACGGCCTGAAGACGACCGGCGTGATGGTCGAGGTCCCCTCGTCCGCGCTGATGGCGGACCGCATCCTCCAGATCGCGGACTTCGTTTCGATCGGGACGAACGACCTCACGCAGTACACCCTCGCCGCCGACCGCCTGCTCGGTTCCGTCGCATCGTTCCAGGACCCGTGGCATCCGGCCGTTCTCCGCCTCATCCGCGAGGTAGGTGCGGCGGGCCGGGTGAACGGCAAGCCCGTCGGCATCTGCGGTGAGGCGGCGGCCGATCCGCTGCTGGCGGTCGTTCTCGTCGGACTCGGCGCGACGACGCTGTCGATGGCCCCCACGGCCCTCGCGGACGTGCGCGCCACCCTCCTCGGCCACACCCTCGACGACGCCCTGCGCATCGCCGAGGCCGCCCTGTCCGCCGATGACGCGGCATCCGCCCGCGAAGCAGCCCAGGCCGCTTCCTCGACCCGTGAGGCCGTCCCCGCGGCCTCGTGAACCACCCGGGGGCGGTGACCGCCGCCCCCACCTGCACCACGGCACACGCCGTTCCCCCCACCAGCGCGGCGCCCGCCGCGCACCATACAAGGAGACACAGCAATGACGACGACGTCACCCGCCAAGAAGCCGGGAGGGGCTCGGATCGCGGTACAGCGATTCGGCACGTTCCTCTCCGGCATGATCATGCCGAACATCGCGGCCTTCATCGCATGGGGTTTCATCACCATGCTCTTCATCCCGGCCGGATTCTTCGGTGCGGAAAGCCCCTTCGGACCCGCGTGGCACTGGGCACCGGTCGCCGAGATCCTCGGCGGCGGCGGCGACGCCGCCACCATCGGCTGGCCCGGCGCGATGACCGCCCTCAGCGCGACCGAAGACGGCACGACCTACCAGGGCTACGTGGGCCTCGTGAGCATCATGATCACGTACCTGCTGCCGCTGCTCATCGCCAACACCGGTGGACGCATCGTCTACGGTGCGCGCGGTGGCGTGGTCGGCACGATCGCCGTGATGGGCGTCATCGCCGGTACCAACATCCCCATGTTCCTCGGCGCGATGATCATGGGCCCGCTCGCGGCCTGGATCACCAAGCAGATGGACAAGCTGTGGGACGGCAAGATCCGCCCCGGCTTCGAGATGCTCGTCAACAACTTCTCGGCCGGCATCCTCGGCATGGTCCTCGCGATCGTCGGTTTCTTCGCCTTCGGCCCGGTCTTCCTCGGCATCAGCGCGGTCCTCGGCGGCATCGTCGGCTTCCTGGTGCAGTTCAACCTGCTGCCGGTGCTGTCGATCATCGTCGAGCCCGCCAAGGTGCTGTTCCTCAACAACGCCATCAACCACGGCGTGTTCACCCCGCTCGGCGTCGAACAGGTCGCCGACACGGGCAAGTCGATCCTCTTCCTCATCGAAGCGAACCCCGGCCCGGGCCTCGGCCTGCTCCTCGCCTTCACCTTCTTCGGTGTGGGCGCGGCGAAGGCCTCTGCCCCCGGCGCCATCGTCATCCAGTTCCTCGGTGGCATCCACGAGATCTACTTCCCGTACGCCCTCGCCAAGCCCATGACGATCCTCGCCCTGATCGCCGGTGGCGCCTCGGGTGTCGCCACGAACATGATCTTCCAGGGCGGTCTGGTCTTCCCCGCGGCCCCGGGCAGCATCATCGCGGTGACGGCTGCCGCCGCCGGCGGTGGCGTCGCGAACGTACTCGTCGTCCTGCTGTCGGTCGTCGTCGCCGCTGTCGTGACCTTCCTGATCGCCGGCATCATCCTCCGCGCCTCGCGCAAGCGCGACCAGGAGGCCGAGGGCGACAGCTTCGCCGCGGCCATCGACCAGACCGCCGCGAACAAGGGCAAGGAGTCCGCCGCCCTCGGCGCCCTGCGCACCCGCGCGGCCGGCACCACGGGCGCGGGCACGACCGACGCCGCCGAGAGCGACGTCGACGGCGCCCTCGGCGGTCTCGAGGGCGGCGTGGCCACGAAGCAGCTGAACACCATCGTGTTCGCCTGCGACGCGGGCATGGGCTCCTCGGCCATGGGCGCGAGCGTGCTGCGCAACAAGATCAAGAAGGCCGGCATCGAGGGGGTCACGGTCACCAACCAGGCGATCGCGAACCTCGACGGCTCGGCCGACCTGATCATCACGCAGAACCAGCTGACCGACCGCGCGAAGGCGCAGTCGCCCGACGCGGTGCACGTGTCGGTGGACAACTTCATGAACTCGCCGAAGTACGACGAGGTCGTCGAAATGGTCCGCTCGCAGCACGAGACGAAGTAATCCCCTAGCACGGAGGGGCCGGGACACAACCCCGGCCCCTCCGTCTTCCCGTCCGGCCCGCGGTTTGCGAGGCTGGACAGCACGACGAGAAAGGCGAGAACCCATGTCGAACGTCCTCCGCATCGAATCCGTCCGCATCCACCCCGGAAGCGCCACCCGCGAGGAGGCGATGAAGGAAGCGGCCGACCTGCTCCAGGCCACCGGTGCCGTCACCGACGAGTACTTCGCGGCCATGCAGGCCCGCGAAGAGACCGTGTCGACCTACATGGGCAACGAGCTCGCCATCCCCCACGGCACGAACGAGACCAAGCAGGCGATCCTCGAGTCGGGCCTCTCGGTCGTCCGCTACGACGGCGGTGTCGACTGGGGCGGGGAACCCGTCACCTTCGTCATCGGCATCGCCGGCAAGGGCGATGAGCACCTCGAGATCCTGTCGCAGATCGCGATCCTCTTCTCGGAGGAAGACGACGTCACGCGCCTGAAGGCGGCCTCGTCGCCCGTGGAACTGTTCGAGGCGCTCTCCGGGTCCGTCAACGCATGAAGGCCGTCCACTTCGGCGCCGGCAACATCGGGCGCGGCTTCGTCGGACTGCTGCTGCACGAGGGCGGGTACGACCTCGTCTTCTCCGACGTGTCCGCCGCGCTCGTCGAGGCCATCAACGCAGCGTCCTCGTACACCGTCCACGAGGTGGGCGAAGGGGGCGTCGACAAGGAGGTGACCGGTTTCCGGGCGATCGACAGTTCCGTGGATGCCGAGACCCTGGTCGACGAGATCGCCACCGCCGACGTGGTGACCACCGCCGTCGGACCCACGATCCTGAAGTTCGTGGCCCCGCACATCGTCGCGGGCCTCGCCCTGCGCGACCCGGCGCTCGCTCCCCTGCAGATCATGGCGTGCGAGAACGCGATCGGCGCGACCGACCAGTTGCGCGAGCACGTCATCGAGCTCGCGGGAGAGTCCTGGGACGCTCTGGCATCCCGTGCCGTCTTCGCCAACACCGCGGTCGACCGGATCGTGCCGGCGCAGTCGGGTGGAGGCGTCGACGTCACCGTGGAGCCGTTCTACGAGTGGGCGATCGAACGCGCGCCCTTCGGGGACACTCCCCCGCACATCCCCGGCGCGCATTTCGTCGACGACCTCGAGCCGTACATCGAGCGCAAGCTCTTCACGGTCAACACCGGCCACGCCACCACGGCGTACTTCGGTGCGCAGGCGGGAGTCGACCGCATCTCCGACGCCCTGGCCGACCCGGCCATCGCGGCGAAGGTCGAGGCGGCTCTCGAGGAGACGAGCGCCCTGCTCGTCGAGAAGCACGAGCTCGACGCCGACGTGCAGGGCGAGTATCGCGCGACGATCCTGCGCCGCTTCCGCAACGCCGCCCTGCCCGACACGGTGTGGCGCGTGGGACGGCAGCCGCTGCGCAAGCTCTCGCGCCACGAACGCTTCGTCGGTCCCGCCGCCGAGGCGGTCGAGCGCGGCCTCCCCGTCGACGCCCTCGTCGCCGCGATGGCCGCCGCCCTCGAGTTCCAGGATGCCGAAGACGTCCAGGCCGTCGACCTGCAGCGCATGCTGCGCGAGCTCGATGCCGAGGCATTCACCGCCGAGGTGACGGGCCTGGAGCCTTCGCATCCTCTGTTCGCCCGCGTGGTCGAGATCGTCGCCGCACGACAGGCGGCGATCGGCGCCTGAGACGTCCGTTGTTCGGACATCACCGCCGACGTGTCGCCTCGCGCGCGACGTCGGCGGTGGCGTTTGGTGCGAGGCATGGTCCCGGCGGGCGGGGATACGCTCGAGAGGTGACCGATCGCGAGCCCCCTGCCGACTCCCCTGCCGCGCCCCCGCGCCGTCGACGTCGGTGGCTCCGCTGGACGCTTGGCGGCCTGGGTGCCCTCGTGATCCTGCTGGTCGGTGGCATCCTGATCTACAGCCAGGTCGGCGTGATGGGTCCCGAAGCGGGCCCGCTCGCCGAGGCCGAGGCGAACCCCGGGCTCACGATCACCGACGACGGCGCGGGCATCGTGCTCACGCCGACGTCGGGGGCGTCCGGTCAGGGTCTGGTGTTCATCCCCGGAGCCAAGGTGGCGGCCGAGGGCTACATCGCGACCTTCGCCGACACGGTGGTCGATGACGGCGTCACGGTCGTCATCACGCGCCCGTGGCTGAACCTCGCGTTCTTCGACCCGCGCCCCCTCTCGACGTTCACCGACCTCGCACCTGATGTCGCGGTGTGGGCGGTCGGCGGACACTCCCTGGGAGGCGTGCGCGCGTGCCAGCTCGCCACCGACGCCGACGCGCTCGTGCTCTTCGCCTCGTACTGCGCGAACGACCTCTCGGCATCCGGAATCCCCGTGCTGAGCCTGTCCGGCTCGGAAGATGGGCTGAGCACCCCGCAGAAGATCGCGGATGCCAAGCCCGAACTGCCCGCGGACGCCACCTTCGTCGAGATTCCCGGCGCTTCCCACGCCTCCTTCGGCGCCTACGGCCCGCAGCCCGGCGACGGCACCCCCACCGCGGATCCTGCCGAGGTCGACCGTGTGATCGCCGAGGAGCTCGCGGGCTTCCTGCCGCAGCCGTAGCGCGCGTCGGCGTTTGCGGCCGCTCCGGCGCCCTGCCATCAGGTCGCCTCGCCGCCCCGGCGCGCTGCCACCCGGCGCACTGCCACCCGCGCCCCGCCGCCCCGGCCGTGCGGGCTCAGGGCGTTCCGGGCGCCCGGAGCGAGCGAAACTCCTGAAAAACCCGCGCTCGCACGCGAGGTCATCCTGCCACGGGGCGTCTCACGACGAAAAGTCAGGAGTTTCGCCCAAGCGAGAGAGCCGATGGACTCCTCCTCCCCCGCGGGAGTTGTCCACAGATCTGGCCCCACAGCCGTTCCACGGCGGTCGGAACGGCCAGGGTGGGCCGATGGCATCCCTTCCTCCTCCGTCCGGAGAGAATCGCGATGTGGTGTGGACGACGCGCGAGCTCCACGCGGCCGGGTGGTCACGGCGGGCTCTCGCCCGCGCTGTCATCGACGGGACCATCAGGCGGGTGCGGCAGGGGCGGTTCGTCGCAGCCGACACGCACGATGACGTCACCGCGGCGGCGCGTGTCGGCGGGCGGCTCGATTGCATCAGCCTCCTGGCGCTGCGTGGAGTGTTCGTGCACCGTCATGCGGAACGCCACGTGCAGCAAAACCGCTCGGCCAGTCGACGTCCCCCGGCTCCGGACGGCGTCGTCTACCACTGGCGCTCCTCGTCTGCACCGCGAGACTGCTCGACCGTCGGCCTCGTGGAGGCTCTCGCGCAGGCGATCCGCTGCCAACCGCCTCGATCGGCCATTGCGACGCTCGACAGCGCATGGCATCTCGGACTGGTGGACGAAGCCGACATCGCCGAGATCTTCGCGCGCGTCCCGCGTCGCTTCCGGGTGCTGCGTCGCCTGTTGGACCCGCGTGCCGAAGCCGGCACCGAATCGCTCGTCCGTCTGCTGCTTCGCCACCTCGGCTGCGACGTGGAGCTCCAGGTCCGCATCGACGGAGTGGGTCGCGTGGATCTCCTGGTGAACGGGTGGCTCATCGTCGAGTGCGACAGCGAGCGATTCCACGGCACGTGGCACGTCCACAAGAGTGACCGGCGCCGCGACATGGCGGCGCTGGAGCGCGGCTATGCCACGCTTCGCCTCCTCGCCGAAGACATCCTGTACCACCCGGACCGCGTCCGCACCGCACTCGAGCGCATCCTCGCGCACGGCGTACCCGGGCGAAACTCCTGAAATTTCGGTCCTTCGAGCCTGACGAGACCGCTCCTGCCGCCAATCCACCGGATTCTCAGGAGTTCCGCACGACACTGCCCGCCGCTGCTGCTCGGCGACGTGCCGCGGCCCGGCCTGCGGTGAGCAGCAGTCAGGCGGGCCCCCGCCTGCGGTGGGCAGCAGTCAGGCGGGCCAAACTCCTGAGAAACAGAGCGGGCGCGGGCGCGAACCGGGTCTGGTTGACCTCGCGAGCGCGAATCTCAGGAGTTTCGCACGCCGGCACGAGAGACCGCCCTCGCGGGACGCGAAGGGGCGCGGACCGAGAACGGCCCGCGCCCCTAACGGCGCTCCTCAGCGCCGGAAGCCCTCCGAGATGATCTCGATCAGCTCCTCGCGCTCCTCCACGGGCAGGAAGGCGCCGGCCGCGGCGTTCAGCTGGAACGCCTCGAGGTCGTCGAGGTCGTACTCGAACGCCTGCGCCAGAAGCCCCAGCTCGCGCGTGAGCGTGGTCGCGCTCATCAGGCGGTTGTCGACGTTCACGGTGACCGAGAAGTCGAGCTGGTAGAGCAGGTCGAACGGGTGGGCGTCCATCGTGTCGCCCCACGCCGTGACGGCCCCCGACTGCAGGTTCGACGTCGGCGAGAGCTCGAGCGTGATCTCGCGGTCGCGCACCCAGCGGGCCAGGTCGCCGAAGGTGACCTGCACCTCCTCGCCCTCGCGCGAGACGACGTCGAGGTCGTTGGCGATGCGCACGCCGTGGCCGAGGCGCAGCGCGCGACCGTCGATGAGGGCGGAACGGATGGATGCCAGCCCCGCCCCCTCACCGGCATGCACCGTCGTGGGGAAGAACTGTTCGGCGAGGTAGTCGAACGCCTCGCGGTGACGCGACGGCAGGAAGCCGTCCTCGGGACCCGCGATGTCGAAGCCGACGACCCCGCGCCCCCGCCATGACACGGCAAGCTCCGCGATGTCCCGCGCGTTGTCGTTATGGCGCAGGGCGGTGAGCAGCTGACCGACTCGGATGTCGTGACCGCGGGCGTCCGCGGCATCCTCTCCCGCCTCGATGCCCTCCTGGACCGCATCCACGACCTCATCGAGGCTGAGGCCCCGCGTGAGGTGCTGCTCCGGAGCCCACCGCACCTCGCCGTACACGACGCCGTCGGCCGCGAGGTCCTCGACGAACTCCTTCGCCGTGCGCACGAGGCCCTCGCGCGTCTGCATCACGCCGACCGTGACCGAGAACTTCTCGAGGTAGTCCTCGAGCGAGCCGCCGTCGACGTGGTCGGAGAACCATGCCTCGAGACCCTTCGCGTCGTCGGCGGGCAGGTCGAGACCGACCTCATCGGCCAGCTCGAGCACCGTCTGCGGGCGGAGACCCCCATCGAGGTGATCGTGCAGAGAGACCTTGGGCAGATCAGCGATTCTCGTCCGCCCGATGCGGAACTCTTCGGATGCCATGGAGCTCTTCTTCCCGGATGCCATTACGCGGTGATCCGCTCACGCACGAGCGGCGACGCGGCCGGAGCGGTGTCGCCGATCTCCAGCGCCCCCTCGACGGCGCCGAGAGCACGCTCGAAGCGCGACCCGTCGTCGGCCGACAGGGTGAACAGCGGCTGACCAGCGGTGACGGCCTGTCCGACGGTCACATGCAGGTCGATGCCCGCCGCGTGCACGACGGCGTCCTCGGCGCGCGCGCGTCCGGCACCCAGGCGCCAGGCTCCGATGCCGAAGGGCAGCGCCTCGACGCGGGTGACGACACCGGAGCGCTCGGCGATGACCGTGTGAGTCTCGCGCGGCGTGGGGAGGGCGGCATCCGGATCCCCGTCTTGCGCACGGATCATGCGGTTCCACACGTCCATCGCGCGGCCGTCCTTCAGCGCTGCTTCGACGTCGGCGTCGGGCTTGCCCGCCAGCGTGAGCATCTCGCGGGCGAGGGCGACCGTGAGCTCCACCACGTCGGCGGGGCCGCCGCCGGCGAGCACCTCGACCGACTCGCGCACCTCGTTGGCGTTGCCGATGGCGAGACCCAGCGGGGTGTTCATGTCGGTGAGCAGGGCCGTCGTGTTCACGCCCGAGTCGGTGCCGAGCGCGACCATCGTCTCGGCGAGCTCGCGCGCGCGGTCGATGTCCTGCATGAAGGCGCCGGAGCCGAACTTCACGTCGAGCACGAGCGAGTCGGTGCCCTCGGCGATCTTCTTCGACATGATGCTCGACGCGATCAGCGGGATGGCCTCGACGGTGCCCGTGACGTCGCGCAGCGCGTAGAGCTTCTTGTCGGCGGGGGCCAGCCCCGTGCCGGCGGCGCAGATGACCGCGCCCACGTCGCGCAGCTGCGCCATGATCTCGTCGTTCGACAGCGCTGCGCGCCACCCCGGGATCGACTCGAGTTTGTCGAGCGTGCCGCCGGTGTGGCCCAGGCCACGACCCGAGAGCTGCGGCACGGCGACACCGAAAGCGGCGACCAGCGGGGCGAGCGGGAGGGTGATCTTGTCGCCCACTCCCCCGGTGGAGTGCTTGTCGACGGTGACCTTGCCGAGGGACGAGAAATCCATGCGCTCGCCCGAGGCGATCATCGCGTCGGTGAGCACGCGGATCTGGTCACGGCCGAGGCCGTTCAGCAGGACCGCCATCGTGAACGCGGACATCTGCGCGTCCATGACGTAGCCGCGCGTGTAGGCGTCGACCAGCCAGCGGATCTCGCCCTCGGTGATCGCCCGCCCGTCGCGCTGCGCGCGGATGATGTCGACGGCGTCGTAGGCCTCCGGCACCGGTCCCTGAGCCTGTCGAAGGGTCACCGCGCCGCCTCCTCGAGGTCGCGCGGGCCGAAGGCGTCGGGCAGCACCTCGTCGATGGTCCGGATGCCACTGACGGTCTCGAGCAGCATGCCCGGGATCGCGTGCTCGAACAGAAGCTGACGGCAGCGTCCGCACGGCATGAGCGTGCGCCCCTCGCCGTCGACGCAGACGAACGCGACCAGCTGGCCACCGCCCGACATGTGCAGCTCGGACACCAATCCGCACTCGGCGCACAGCGTCACGCCGTACGAGGCGTTCTCGACGTTGCATCCGGAGACGATGCGGCCGTCGGCGACCAGCGCCGCGGCGCCCACCTTGAAGCGGGAGTAGGGCGCGTACGCGCGGTGCATGGCGTCCGTCGCGGCGGAACGGAGTTCGTCCCAATCGATGTCGGTCATCGTGGAGCAGGGGGTCCTCTCGTGAAGGGAAAGCGGGCTGGGTCAGCCCTTGACGTACGGTTTACCGGCGGCCGCGGGGCCGCGGACCTTTCCGACGAGACCGGCGACGGCGAAGATCGTGACCACGTACGGCAGCATCAGCATGAACTCGCTGGGCACGGGTGAACCGATGACGCCGAGGGTGTTCTGCAGGTTCGACGCGAAGCCGAAGAGCAGAGCCGCGAGCGTCGCGCGAATCGGGTCCCACTGGCCGAAGATGACCGCCGCCAGGGCGATGTAACCGGCACCGGCCGTCATCTCCTTGTTGAACGCGCCGACGGAGCCGAGCGTGAAGAACGCGCCGCCGAGGCCGGCGATGGCGCCGCCGAGCGAGACGTTCCAGAAGCGGGTCTTGGCGATGTTGATGCCGACGGTATCGGCGGCCTGCGGGTGCTCGCCCACGGCACGCAGACGCAGACCCCAGCGGGTGTGGAAGAGGCCGACGTAGACCAGGGCCACCGTGACGTACATCAGGTACACGATGATCGTCTGGTTGAACAGCATCGGACCGATGATCGGGATGTCCGCGAGCACGGGAATCGGCAGGCGCGGGAAGCGCGGGGGCGAGTTGAGCGTGGTGGCGTTGGGCGAGAGGACCTGCGAGAACAGGAAGCTCGTCAGGCCGACGACGAGCACGTTCAGCACGACACCGACGATCACCTGGTCGACGAAGTACTTGATGGCGAAAGCCGCCAGCACGAACGACACGAGAACACCCGACACGGCAGCGGCGAGCAGACCGACGAAGGGGTTGCCCGTCGCGGTCGCCACGACCGCCGAGGTGAAAGCGCCCGCGAGCATCTGGCCCTCGATCGCGATGTTGACCACACCCACGCGCTCGCTCAGCACGCCCGCCATGGCACCGAAGATCAGCGGCACCGAGAGGCTGAGCCCACCGGCGAGGAGGCCCGTGAGCGGGATGACCGCCGTCGTGGCGCCCGCGGCAGCCCACGTCAGGAAGCCCACCATGAAGACGAGCGCGAAGATGACGGCGAGCCAGATGGGCGGACGGCGGCGGGCGCGCACCATGAGCGCGCTCACCACGGTGACCGCGGCGAGCAGCACCGTGCACACGATGCCGGTGACGACGCCGCCGAGCACCACCTCGGGCAGCTGCAGGAACTCACCGGGGCTGGAGATGCGGAACACCGCGTCGCCGTCCTGGCGGGCGATGACGAAGAGCACGAGCGCCAGCAGCGTGATCACGCCGTAGACGATGGGCGCCTTCCACCCGACGACGACGGCCTTGTCGAGCGCGGGCGCGGCGGCCTCGGGCTGTGCGGCGGTGGTGGTCACCGGGCCGCCTCCTTCTTCTTGGCGACGCGAGCCTTCGAGGGGCGCGCTCCGGGGGTCGGCAGGCGGAAGATCGCACGCACCAACGGCGGCGCCGCGATGAAGAGCACGATGAGCGACTGCACGACGAGGACGATGTCGACGGGAACGCCGTTGGCGGCCTGCATGGCGAAGCCGCCGGCCTTGAACGCACCGAACAGGATGCCGGCGACCAGCACGCCGACGGGAGTGGAGCGGCCGAGCAGCGCCACGGTGATCGCATCGAAGCCGATGCCGGCGTCGATGCCGCTGGAGAAGCCGGTCGTGACGGTCCCGAGCACCTGGTCGACACCCGCGAGCCCCACGAGGGCTCCGGAGATCAGCATCGCGTAGACGTACATCGACTTGACGTTGATGCCCGCGACGCGTGCGGCGTTGGGGTTCAGACCGACGGCACGGAAGCGGAAGCCCAGCGAGGACCGCTCGAGGATCCACCAGACCACCGCGACGGCGACGATCGAGAGGATGAAGCCGAAGTGCAGGTTGTAGCCCGAACCGAGCAGGTCGGGGAACACCGCGGTGTCCTTCATCGCCGGGGTCGTCGGGTTGTTCGAACCCGGGGCCTGCAGCAGACCGGGGGTGCGCAGCAGGTAGTACACGATGTAGAACGCGACGTAGTTGAGCATGATGGTGACGATCACCTCGTGCGCGCCGGTGCGCGCCTTGAGCACACCCGCGATCCCGGCCCACAGCGCACCGGCGACGACACCCGCGACGAGAGCGACGATCATGTGGATGCCCCACGGCAGATCGAACGCGAAGGCGACCCAGCCGCCCGCGGCGGCCGCCACCAGCATCTGGCCGCGGCCACCGATGTTGAACATGCCGACGCGGAACGCGAGGGCGACACCGAGACCCGCCGCGATGAGGGGGGTCGCGAAGGTGAGCGTCTCGGTCAGCGGGCGGATGCCAGTGGCGAACTCCGGGCGACGGAAGTTGTAGATCGCGCCCTGGAAGAAGGACGAGTACGCACCCGACACCGAGGTCCAGATGGCGGAGAGCGTGTCGCCCGGACGGGCGAAGAAGTACGCGGAGGCCGCTTGCACGTTCTCGTCGGTGGCGGCGATCATGATCGCGCCGACGATCAGGGCGAGGATCACCGCGAGAACCGAGATGATCGCGTTGCCCGTCGCGATCTCGCGGAAGGCGCGACGCCAGCGGTTCTCATCGGCCGCCGGCTCCGGAGCGACCTTGCGGGCGCCCGAGACGGGATCGACGACGGCGCTGCCCTCGAGCGCGAGGTCGGCCTGACCGGCCTCCGCGACCTCGGCGGCGCGATCCGCGCGCGCGGCGGTCGGGTCGTGGGGGCTGTGCGAATCGCTCACGCGGCGACTCCTTCGTTCTGGGGCGCTTCGCCGGCCATCATGAGGCCGAGCACGTCACGCGAGGTGTCTCCGGGGACGATGCCCACGACGCGACCGCGGTACATGACCATGATGCGGTCGGCCAGGGCCGTGACCTCGTCGAGCTCGGTCGAGACGACGATGACGGGGACGCCGGAGTCGCGCGTCTCGATGACGCGCTTGTGGATGAACTCGATGGACCCGACGTCGACACCGCGAGTGGGCTGCGCCGCCACGAAGAGCCGCAGGTCGCGGCTGAGCTCGCGCGCGAGCACGACCTTCTGCTGGTTGCCGCCCGACAGACGCCCGACGGGGGTCTCGATCGAGGGCGTCCGCACGTCGAACTCCGACACCTTCTCGCGAGCGAAGTCGGCGAGCGTCGAGAGCTGGATCGCTCCGCCCTTGATGAACGGCGCCCCGTCGGCGCGGTCGAGCATGAGGTTCTCGGCGATGGAGAACTCCCCCACGAGACCGTCTTCTTTGCGGTCCTCGGGGACGAAGCCGACGCCCGCGTCGAGCACGGCGCGCACGCTCCGGCCGTTCAGCTCGGAGCCGTCGAGCACGATGGACCCTTCGACGCGCTCCTGCAGACCCAGCAGCGCCTCGGTGAGTTCGGTCTGCCCGTTGCCCTGGACACCCGCGATCGCGAGGACCTCGCCGCGACGGACGTCGAAGCTCACGTCGTTGACGACGAGCTGACCGATCGCGTCGACGACCGTGAGGTTCGAGACCCGCAGGCCGACCTCGCCGAGGGTCGGTGGCTCTTTCTGAACCGTGAGCTCGACGGCACGGCCCACCATGAGCGAGGCCAGTTCGGCGTTGGATGCGGTGGGCTCGGCTTCTCCGACGACCTTGCCGAGGCGGATGACCGTGATGCGGTCGGCGACCTCGCGCACCTCGCGCAGCTTGTGCGTGATGAAGACGATCGAGGTGCCCGCGTCGCGCAGCTGACGCATGATGGCCATCAGCTCGTCGGTCTCCTGCGGCGTCAAGACGGCGGTGGGCTCGTCGAAGACCAGCACCCTGGCATCGCGCGAGAGCGCCTTGATGATCTCGACACGCTGCTGCACGCCGACGGGGAGGTCGTCGACGAGGGCATCGGGGTCGACGTCGAACCCGAAACGGTCCGAGATCTCGCGCACCTTGGCGCGCGCAGCGGCGAGGTCGAGGCGCCCGCCGATCTTGGTGGGCTCGTGCCCGAGCATGACGTTCTCGGCGACGGTGAAGACGGGGATGAGCATGAAGTGCTGGTGCACCATGCCGATACCGGCGCGCATGGCGTCACCGGGGCCGGAGAAGTGCTGGACGACGTCGTCGAGCAGGATCTCTCCGCCATCGGCCTGATAGAGGCCGTAGAGGACGTTCATGAGGGTGGACTTGCCGGCACCGTTCTCGCCGAGCAGGCAGTGGATCTCTCCGGCCTCCACGGTGAGGTCGATGTGATCGTTCGCCACCAGGGATCCGAAGGTTTTCGTGATCCCGCGGAGTTCGAGCTTCATGTTCCCGATCCTAAGTTCTGTGGCATCGGACGCGGGAGGCATCCGACGAGACCGACCGGCCTTGTGGGCGGATCGGAGTCTGGCGAAGCGGGCGGGATCCGCCCGCTTCATGAGGAGGGGAGGCCGGCAAGACGCCGACCTCCCCCGGTGAGTGGGTTCTCTCAGCCGGCCAGGTACGACTCGACCTTGATCTTGCCGCTGATGATGTCGGCCTTGAGGGCGTCGACCTTCGCCGTCAGGTCGGACGACACGCGGTCGGACCAGTCGTGGTAGGGCGCCAGGCCCACGCCGTCGTTCTCGAGCGTGCCGATGAACGGCGCGGTGTCGAAGTTGCCCTCACCCGCGGCGACGATGGCGTCCTTGGTACCGACATCGATTCCCTTGAGGATCGAGGTCAGCAGGATCTTCTGGACGTTCGGGTCGGTGTCGGTCTCGTACACATCGGCGTCCACACCGACCATGGCGATCTCGCGACCGGCGTCCTGGATGGCGACGGCGGCGGACTGGTAGATCGGGCCACCGACGGGCAGGAGCACGTCGACGTTCTGGTCGATCAGGGCCTGCGCGGTCTGGCGCGCGGTGTCGTTGGCCTCGAAGCCACCGGTGAACGAGCCGTCCTTCGCGGCGCGGTCCCAACCCACGACGCGCACCGAGGTGCCGTTGTCGGCGTTGTACTTCTCGACGCCCTGCGCGAAGCCGTCCATGAAGATGGTCACGGTCGGGATGTTCATGCCGCCGAAGGTGCCGACGACGCCGGTCTTCGAGGTGCCCGCGGCCAGGTAGCCGGCGAGGTACGCCGCCTGAGACGTGTCGAAGATGATCGGCTTGATGTTGGGCGCGTCGGTCTTGCCGTCGAAGTCCTGGTCGACGGTGTCGTCGATCGAGACGTACTGCAGCTCCGGGTTGGCCTTCGCGGACTCGAGAGCGGCCGGAGCCAGCAGGAAGCCGACGGTGATGATCGTGTTGCACCCCTGGTCGACCAGGTTCTGCAGGTTCGACGCGAAGTCGGTCTCGGACTGCGACTGCACCTCGATGGGCTTCTTCGAGCCGAGCTCGGAGGCGGCGGCGTCGAGGCCCTCCTTGCCGAGCTGGTTGAACGACTTGTCGTCGAATCCACCCGAGTCGGACACCATGCAGGGCAGGTAGTCACTGGCACCGGCGGCCGCGGACGAACCGTTGCTCTCGGGTGCAGCGCCGCAGCCGGCGAGCAGCACCGCGGTGCCGATCATGGCGAGACCGCTGAAAACGGCCTTCTTCGTGGTCTTCACGAATGGTCCTCCAAGACGAGGGCCCCCAACGGGTTCGGGGGACGATCCCGTCACGTTACCCACTGTGACGATCCGCTTGTGCACCGGGAGGCCCCGCGCGCGGCAATGGTTACAAAGACGCAATCTCGCGTGATCCCTCCGCCACAGGACACCGCGTAGCGAGGAACCGGATGCCAGACATCCTGGCATCCGGTGTCTTACAGGACGTCGCCGCGACCGGTGAGCTTGAGCGCGTCGACGACACCCTTGACGCGCTGGGCGTTCTCGGCCGTCGTCACCAGGAGGGCGTCCGGGGTGTCGACCACCACGATGTCGCGTACTCCGATGAGGCTAATGACGCGCTTGGTCTGGGTGACCACGATGCCGCTGGAGGCGTCGGCCAGCACGCGCGCGTCTTCACCGAGGATCGCCAGCTCGTTGCGTCCGTGCGAGTTGAGCTTCGACAGGCTCGCGAAGTCACCCACGTCGTCCCAGTCGAAGTGACCGGGGATGACCGCGAGGCGCCCCTTCTCGGCCGCGGGCTCGGCGACGGAGTAGTCGATGGCGATCTTCTTCAGACTCGGCCAGAGGCGATCGACCGCCGGGCCGCGACGATCGCGATCGTCCCAGGCCTCGGCCAGCTCGAGCAGCGCGGCGTGAAGTTCGGGCTCGTTGACGGCGAGCTCGGCGAGCAGCACGTCCGCGCGCGTGATGAACATGCCCGCGTTCCAGAGGTAGGCGCGGTCTTCGAAGTACTGCTTGGCCGTGTCGAGGTCGGGCTTCTCGACGAAGCGCTCCACCATGTACGCCTCGGGGGCGCCGTCCACGATCAGTTCGCCGGCCTGCTTGATGTAGCCGAAGCCCACCGAGGGCTCGCTGGGCTGGATGCCGATCGTGCAGATGTATCCCTCGCGCGCGACGGCGACGGCCTGACGCACGGCGAACTCGAACTGGCGCGTCTGACGGATCACGTGGTCGGCCGCGAACGAGCCGATGATGACGTCGGGCTCGCGGCGCACGAGGATCGCGGCGGCGAGACCGATGGCCGCGGACGAGTCCCGGGGCTCGGACTCGAGGAAGACGTTGTGATCGGGGACGCCCGGGAGCTCGCGCTCGACGGCGGCGCGGTGCGCCCGGCCGGTGACCACGGCGATGCGCCCCTCCCCCGACAGCGGCGCGAGGCGATCCCAGGTGTCGCGGAGCAGCGTCTGCCCCGACCCGGTCAGGTCGTGGAGGAACTTGGGGGCGTCGGCGCGCGAGAGCGGCCAGAGCCTGCTCCCGATCCCTCCGGCGGGGATCACGGCGTAGAAGTCGTCGATAGCGGGGTCTGCCATGGCACCGACCCTAGTGGCATCGTGTTTCCCTCCCTTGTCGGGCGGTGTGCGGACACGTGACGCGCACCACGAAGCGGGGCCGAAAGTATCTCGATGTCGAGAGACTGTTAGGCCGCCCTAATCCCCTCGATTCATAGCTCGGACGTAGTATTTCCTGGCGCCCGTGTGACGCTTGGGGCCTCTGCCGGCTCCCCCACCGTGTTCGATCAGGGAGGACGACCGTGTCAGCACCAGCACGTGCCACGCCGTCGGTGAAAGAGACCACCTCGAAGAGACCGCGCGGCACTCTGTACCGCGGTCGCGAGGGCATGTGGTCATGGGTCCTGCATCGCATCACGGGTGTGGCGATCTTCTTCTTCCTCCTCGTGCACATCCTCGACACGGCACTCATCCGCGTGTCCCCCGAGGCGTACGACGCGGTGATCGGCACCTACAAGAACCCGATCATGGGCCTCGGCGAGGTCGCCCTCGTCGGCGCGATCGCGTACCACGCCTTCAACGGTCTGCGCATCATCCTCGTCGACTTCTGGCCGTGGGCCACGCGTCACCAGCGTCAGCTCTGGTGGGGTGTCCTGGGCCTCTGGGTCGTCACGATGCTCGGCTTCACCCCGCGCCACCTCATCAACGTCTTCAGCGCCGTCACCGGGAGCCACTGATGTCCGTCGCCCAGGAAGCCAGCACGATCCCCGCCCCGCGCACGCCCAGCGTGCGCAAGAAGGGCTCCAACCTCGAGAAGTGGGGATGGATCTACATGCGCGCCTCCGGCGTGCTGTTGATCGTCCTCATCTTCGGCCACCTGTTCGTCAACCTGATGACGAACGAGGGCATCCACCAGATCGACTTCGCGTTCGTCGCCGGCAAGCTCGCCTCGCCCTTCTGGCAGTGGTGGGACGTGCTCATGCTGTGGCTCGCCCTCATCCACGGCGCGAACGGCATGCGCACGATCGTGAACGACTACGTGACGAACGCCACGGTCCGCAAGGTCCTCGTGTGGTCGCTGTGGCTGTCCGCCGGATTCCTCATCCTGCTCGGCACGCTCGTCGTCTTCACCTTCGACCCCTGCCTCGGTGTCACCGAGAGCAGCTCCCTGTGGGACGTGTGCCAAGCGGCGTGAGCCCGTGGCATCCCTTCTTTCCCCTGACAGCAGAGGTATCGCACACGTGAGCACTCAGACTTCTTCGGACTCCGTCGTCAAGGACGGCGTCCACTACCACCAGTTCGACGTCGTCATCGTCGGCGCGGGCGGCGCGGGTATGCGCGCGGCCATCGAGGCCGGTCCCGGCGCGAAGACCGCCGTCATCTCGAAGCTCTACCCGACCCGCTCGCACACCGGTGCTGCGCAGGGCGGTATGGCGGCGGCCCTGGCCAACGTCGAAGAGGACTCGTGGGAGTGGCACACCTTCGACACCATCAAGGGCGGCGACTACCTCGTCGATCAGGATGCCGCGGAGATCCTCGCCAAAGAGGCCATCGACGCCGTCATCGACCTCGAGAACATGGGCCTGCCGTTCAACCGCACGCCCGAGGGCAAGATCGACCAGCGTCGCTTCGGTGGGCACACCGCCGACCACGGCAAGACGCCCGTGCGCCGCGCGTGCTACGCCGCCGACCGCACGGGCCACATGATCCTGCAGACGCTGTTCCAGAACTGCGTGAAGCTCGGCATCAACTTCTTCAACGAGTTCTACGTGCTCGACCTCATCACGGTGAAGGATGCCGCGGGTGGGACCCAGGTCGCCGGCGTCGTCGCGTACGACCTCGCCACGGGCGAGCTGCACGTCTTCCAGTCGAAGGCCGTGATCTTCGCCACCGGCGGCTTCGGCAAGATCTTCAAGACCACCTCGAACGCCCACACCCTCACCGGTGACGGCGTCGGCATCGTGTGGCGCAAGGGCCTGCCGCTGGAGGACATGGAGTTCTTCCAGTTCCACCCGACCGGCCTCGCCGGGCTCGGCATCCTTCTCACCGAAGGCGCGCGAGGCGAGGGAGCGATCCTGCGCAACGCCAGCGGTGAGCGCTTCATGGAGCGCTACGCCCCCACGATCAAAGACCTCGCGCCCCGCGACATCGTCGCGCGGTGCATGGTGCAGGAAGTCGCCGAGGGGCGCGGCGCCGGCCCCCACCGCGACTACGTGCTGCTGGACTGCACGCACCTGGGTGCCGAGGTGCTCGAGACCAAGCTCCCCGACATCACCGAGTTCGCCCGCACCTACCTCGGTGTCGACCCGGTCGTCGAGCCGGTGCCGGTCATGCCGACCGCGCACTACGCGATGGGCGGCATCCCGACCAACATCAAGGCCGAGGTGCTCGCCGACAACGACACCGTCGTGCCGGGCCTCTACGCCGCCGGTGAGTGCGCGTGCGTGTCGGTGCACGGCTCGAACCGCCTCGGCACCAACTCGCTGCTCGACATCAACGTCTTCGGCAAGCGCGCCGGCCGCAACGCGGTCGAGTACGTCAAGACCGCCGACTTCGTGCCCCTGCCCGAAGACCCGGCCGCCGAGGTGCGCGGGATGATCGAGGGCCTGCGCAACAACAGCGGCACCGAGCGCATCGCCGTGCTCCGCAAGACGCTGCAGGACGAGATGGACAAGGGCGCGCAGGTCTTCCGCACGCACGAGTCGCTCGCCCACGTCATGGATGTGATCGCGGACCTGCGCGAGCGCTACAAGAACATCCATGTCGACGACAAGGGCAAGCGCTTCAACACCGACCTGCTCGAAGCCGTCGAGCTGGGCTTCCTGCTCGATCTCGCCGAGGTCGTCGTGTACTCGGCGCAGAACCGCGAAGAGAGCCGTGGCGGTCACATGCGCGACGACTTCCCCACGCGCGACGACGAGAAGTACATGCAGCACACCATGGCGTACCTGTCGGGCGACCCCCACTCGTCGCACCCCGCCGATCACATCGAGCTCGGCTGGAAGCCCGTGGTGTTCACCAAGAACGAGGCTGGGGAGCTGCGCTACCCGCCGCTGGAGAGGAAGTACTGAGATGGCATCCACCGCCCTTCGACAGGCTCAGGGACCGGAGACCTCAGCGGACACCTCGGACGAGGTCGAGCAGACTCCTGAGGACACCGGCATCCAGTCGTTCCTCGTCACCTTCAACATCCGTCGTTTCGACCCCGAGGTCGACGACGAGCCCCGCTGGGTCGACTACGACGTCGAGCTGTACTCGACCGACCGAGTGCTCGACGCCCTCCACAAGATCAAGTGGGAGGTCGACGGTTCGCTGTCGTTCCGCCGCTCGTGCGCGCACGGCATCTGCGGTTCGGATGCCATGCGCATCAACGGTCGCAACCGCCTGGCGTGCAAGACGCTGATCAAGGATCTCGACATCTCGCAGCCGATCTACGTCGAGGCGATCAAGGGCCTGCCGCTCGAGAAGGACCTCATCGTCGACATGGAGCCGTTCTTCGCTTCCTACCGCGAGGTGCAGCCCTTCCTCATCTCGAACTCGAAGCCCGAGCCCGGCAAGGAGCGCATCCAGTCGATCGTCGACCGCGAGGTCTTCGACGACACGACCAAGTGCATCCTCTGCGCCGCGTGCACCTCGTCGTGCCCCGTGTTCTGGACCGACGGGCAGTACTTCGGCCCCGCGGCGATCGTGAACGCGCACCGCTTCATCTTCGACTCGCGCGACGACGCGGGCGACGTGCGCCTCGACATCCTCAACGACAAAGAGGGCGTGTGGCGCTGCCGCACCACCTTCAACTGCACCGAGGCGTGCCCCCGCGGCATCGAGGTCACCAAGGCCATCGCCGAGGTCAAGCAGGCCGTCCTTCGCGGCGGTCGCTGATCCCTCCCTCTTCGAACGGCGGGTGCGCTCCGGCGCCCCGCCGTTCGGCGTCTGCGGGCCCGACCCCGCGGCATCCATTCATTAGGCTCGACGCGTGACCGACAGCCGCCACGACCCGCGCCCGCTCCCCGCGGCCGGCGAAGAGGAGCGCACGCTGCGCGACCGCTTCGACGCGGCTCAGCTGGCGGTGCGGGAGCGCCTCGACGAACCGCTCGCACGGGCGGCCAAGGTCGTGCAGTGGTTCCCGATCCGGGTCTGGCGGCACTTCCTCCAGCACAACGGTTTCCTGCTCGCCGCGGGGATGAGCTACCAGGGGCTGTTCGCCGTCTTCTCCGCGCTGTACCTGTCGTTCGCGGCGGTGGGGATCTGGCTGGGCGGAAGCAAGGCTGCGATCGACGGGCTCATCGGCATCATCAACAGCTACATCCCGGGGCTCATCAGCAAGAACGGCCTGGTGCAGCCCGACAAGGTCGAGGCCGTCGCGCAGGAGAGCGGGAAGCTGCTCGGCATCACGGGTGCCGTCGCAGCGATCGTCGTCATCTGGACGGCGATCGGGTTCGTGACCTTCACCCGCCGCGCGGTACGCGACACGTTCGGCCTCCCCTTCGACATGCGCAACTACGCGCTGTTGAAGGCCCGTGACTTCGTCGCATCGCTGTTGTTCGGGCTCGCGCTCCTGGTCGGCGCCCTGCTCGGCTCCATCACCACCGGCGCCGTCGACCTCGTGTTCGGCATCCTCGGGTGGGATCGCGAGACACCCGGGTGGACGATCGGTGCGCGGGCCATCTCGACCCTGGTGGCGTTCGGGGTGAACACCGTGGCGCTCGCCGCGCTCTTCCGCTTCCTGACCGGGACGAGCCTGAGCTGGCGGCGGGCCTGGCCGGGCGCACTCGTGGGCGCCGGCGGAATGGTCGTCCTGCAGATCGGTGCGGGATTCCTCCTCGTGTACACCCCGACGAACCCCCTCCTCGGAACGTTCGCCGCCCTCATCGGTTTCCTCCTCTGGTTCCGCCTCATCGGAATCGTCATCCTCGTGTCGGCCGCCTGGATCGCCGTCGCGGCGGGCGACCGTGACGTGCCCCTGCGTTCGCCGGAGGACAGGCTCGCGATGGAGCAGGCGGCTCTCGTCATCGCCGCGCAGGTGGGGGTGCGCGAGGCCGAGCGAGCGGCCGCGACCGCCCGCTGGCCGTGGCGCTGGCGCGCACGCCGACGGGTCGCCGCGGCCCGGAGGAATCTCGCTCAGGCGCAGGCCGCCGTTCCCGCTCCCCGCCGCACGTCGCTCCTCCCCGACTGACCGGGCCGATGTCGGAAGCCCCCGTTAGGCTCGTGGGGTGGCTCGTTCCGTACGCATCGTCTCGATCAACGTCAATGGCATCCGTGCCGCCGTCCGTAAGGGCATGACCGAATGGCTCGAAGCCTCGGGCGCCGACATCGTCGCCCTGCAAGAGGTGCGCGCCACCGCCGACCAGCTCTCGGAGGCCCTCCCCGGGTGGGAGATCGTCAACGACGAGGCGCTGCAGAAGGGCCGCGCGGGCGTCGCGATCATCAGCCGGCTCCCCGGCGTCGACACCCGCACGCACCTCGGCCCCGAGCCTCTCGACGCGTCCGGCCGTTGGATCGAGACCGACTTCGACATCGACGGCGAGACCATCACGATCGTCAGCGCCTACGTGCACAGCGGTGAGGTCGACACCCCCAAACAAGACGCGAAGTGGTTGTTCCTGGATGCCATGGAGCAGCGTCTCCAGACCCTCAAGGCCGAGCGCGAGCTCGCTCTCGTCACGGGCGACCTGAACGTGGGGCACCGCGAGCTCGACATCAAGAATTGGCGCGGCAACCGTAAGAACGCGGGCTTCCTCCCGCGCGAACGTGCGTACTTCGACCGCTTCTTCGGGCCCGCCGGCGAGAAGGTCGAGGGAGTCGACGGCTCCGTCGGTACCGGCCTCGGCTGGATCGACGTCGGGCGTCGACAGATGGGCGAGGTCGAGGGACCGTACACGTTCTGGTCGATGCGCGGGAAGGCGTTCGACACCGACAGCGGATGGCGCATCGACTACCACGTCGCCACGCCCGCGCTGGCGGAGCGGGTGACCGCGTACCGCGTGGATCGAGCGCCCTCTTACGACACGCGCTGGAGCGACCACGCCCCGGTGATCGTGGACTACGCGCTCGGGCGCTGAGGGCGGGTCCGCGGCCAGGCCGCGGGAGCGGGGTGCGGCACCCTGTGCTGGTGTCCGCGTCCAGGGCACGGGGGCGGAGTCCCGCGCGCGGTGCTGCGGCCCTCGCCACGATGCTCACCGCAGGGTCCGGGCGCGGCGTGCCCGACGCCTAGGATCGAGGGGTGACTCAGCAGCGCCTCTACTCCGGAATGCAGCCCTCCGCCGACAGCCTTCAGATCGGCAACTACATCGGTGCGCTGCTGCAGTGGCGTCAGCTTCAGGACGAGTACGACGCCTTCTTCTCGGTCGTCGACCTGCACGCCCTCACGCAGCCGGGCGACCCCGCCGAGCGTCGCGAAAAGACCCGTCGCACGGCCGCTCAGTACATCGCCGCGGGCATCGAGCCGTCGCGCTCGACGCTCTACGTCCAGTCGCACGTCCCCGCGCACGCGGAGCTGCAGTGGGTGCTCTCGACCATGACCGGGTTCGGCGAGGCCGGGCGCATGACGCAGTTCAAGGACAAGTCGGCACGCTACGGAGCGGATGCCACCAACGTCGGCCTCTTCACGTACCCGGTCCTCATGGCCGCCGACATCCTGCTGTACCAGACCGACGTCGTGCCGGTCGGCGACGACCAGAAGCAGCACATCGAACTCACCCGCGACCTCGCCGAACGTTTCAACAAGAGCTTCGGCGAGACCTTCACGATGCCGAAGCCGATGATCCAGCGCGAAACGGCCCGCATCTACGACCTGCAGAACCCCACCTCCAAGATGTCGAAGTCGGCCGAGTCCGACGCCGGCGTGCTGTGGATGCTCGACGAGCCGAAGGTCAGCGCGAAGAAGATCATGCGGGCGGTCACCGACTCGGAGGGGTCCGTGCGCTTCGACCGCGACGAGAAGCCGGGTGTCTCCAACCTCCTCGTGATCTACTCCGCCCTCACCGGCCGCGACATCACCGCGATCGAGGACGAGTACGCGGGCCGTGGTTACGGCGACTTCAAGAAGGGTCTCGCCGAGGTCGTGGTGAACGAGTTCGAGCCGGTGCGCGAGCGTGCGCTCGAGCTCCTCGCCGACCCCGCCGAGCTCGACCGCGTGCTCGCGACGAACGCCGAGCGGGCGGCATCCGTCGCCGAGAAGACCCTCGCCGACGTCTACGACCGCATCGGGCTCCTGCGCCGAGGCTGAACGAGAGGTCTGCCGCGCAGCGGATTCGGAAACGGGCAGCAGATCCGGATGCCAGGGCTCACCGTCGTCCGAATCCGCGACGCATCTCCGAATCCAGCGCCCCCTGCCTCGACGAACCGAGACGCAGCGCACCGACGCAAGGGTCGTGACGATGTCGGAGACCCATGGCAGCATGGGCGCATGCCGGAGATGCCTGAGGTCGAGGGGCTCGTGGGGTTCCTGCGCGGCCGTGTCACGGGGCTGCACGTGTCGAAGGCAACCGTGTCGGCGATCAATGCGCTGAAGACCTACGACCCGCCTTTGACGGCTCTGGTGGGCTCGGCCGTCACCGCCGTCGACCGGCACGGCAAGTTCGTCGACGTTTCGACCGACGCGGGAGTGCACCTGGTCTTCCACCTCGCGAAGGCGGGGTGGCTGCGCTGGTACAACGCGTTGCCGTCCACGATCATCAAGCCCGGGAAGACCCCGATCGCCCTGCGCGTCGGCTTCGACGACGGCTCGGGCTTCGACCTCACCGAGGCCGGCACGAAGAAGTCGCTCGCCGTCTATGCGGTGCGCACCCCCGACGAGGTGCCCGGCATCGCGCGGCTCGGTCCCGACCCGCTGAGCGACGGCTTCGACCGCGCCGCGTTCGGCGCGCTGCTCACCGGACGCCGCACGCAGATCAAGGGCGTGCTGCGCGATCAGTCGATCATCGCCGGGGTCGGCAACGCGTACTCCGACGAGATCCTGCACGCTGCGAAGATGTCTCCATACGCCCTCGCCGCGACGCTCACCGACGACGAGGTCGACCGGCTCTTCCGCGCGATGGTCGAGACGCTCACCGAGGCGATCGACGAAGCGCGCGGCAAACCGCCGGCGGAGCTGAAGGATGCGAAGAGGCGCGGCATGCGCGTGCACGGACGACGTGGTGAGGCGTGTCCCGTCTGCGGCGACGAGGTGCGCAGCGTGTTCTTCGCCGACAACTCGCTCGAGTACTGCCCGACGTGCCAGACCGGCGGCAAGCTGCTGGCCGACCGGCGGCTGTCGCGGCTTCTGAAATAGCGCGCGGCCGGCGCCTTCGTGTCAATCCATGTCGGGGAATGAAACCGGCCACACTACGTTGACTACACTTCGAAGTGCAAACAACGTGCTCCGGGGTCGGTGAGAATCCGAACCGGCGGTGACAGTCCGCGAACCCCTCCGCCTGTGCGGTGGGGCCGATCCGGTGGAATTCCGGGACCGACGGTGATGCGACGGGAAACCGACGCTAGTCCGGATAGGAGGCAGCACGGACGGCGCATCGCGCCTTCCCGCTGGCCCTGCCCCGACGCCGCGGGAAGGACAGGGAAATGGCATCCGCCGTCGAGATCGACGCCATGCGGCGAGCGCTGGAGCTCGCCCGGCGCGGCCCGCGCGGGCTCAACCCGCAGGTCGGCGCGGTCATCCTCTCCCCGACCGGCGAGATCCTCGCCGAGGGGTACCACCGCGGCGCAGGGACTTCGCACGCCGAGGTCGACGCCCTCTCGCAGCTCCCGCCCGGCGCGGCCCGCGGCACGACGGCGGTCGTGACCCTCGAGCCCTGCAACCACACCGGGCGCACCGGCCCGTGCGCCGTCGCGCTCATCGAAGCCGGCGTCGACCGTGTGGTCTTCGCTCTCGATGACCCCACCGCGGCGGCCTCCGGTGGAGCCGACCGGCTGCGCGCCGCCGGTGTCGACGTCGAACGCGGCGTCGAGAAGGACGCCGCGGAGCAACTGATTCACGACTGGGTCGCCCTGCAGCGCACCGGTCGCCCGCACGTCACCGTCAAGTGGGCGCAGAGCCTCGATGGCCGTGCCGCCGCCGACGACGGGACGAGCCAGTGGATCACCGGTCCGGACGCACGTCGCGACGTGCACTCCCGCCGGGCGGGCGCGGATGCGATCGTGGCCGGCACCGGAACCGTGCGCGCCGACGACCCGGCTCTGACCGCGCGGGATGAAGACGGTAAGCCGCTCGCGGCCCAGCCCGTGCCTGTCATCATCGGCGAGAGCGAGACGGCTCCGGATGCCGCCGTCCGTCGGCATCCGCGAGAGCCCCTGTTCTTCGCGACGCACGACCTGCAGACCGTCCTCGCCGAGCTCGCCGGCCAGGGCATCCAGCGCGTCTTCGTCGAGGGCGGGCCGACGCTCGCGAGCGCCTTCATCCGCGACGGCCTCGCCGACGAGCTGCTGGTCTACGTCGCGCCCGTGCTGCTCGGCGGCTCGCGCCTCGCCCTGGGCGACGTGGGTGTCCCCACCATCGACGCCGCCCGGCGC
>NZ_JARHXC010000124.1:0-2994 GCF_029222405.1 Microbacterium sp. Kw_RZR3
CGCGCCGACCGTCAGCTCGACCGGACCGCCCTCACGCCTCCCGCAGTACCCGCGCCGTCACCCGTGCGCCGAAGAGCAGCGCCTCGACCGGCACCCCTTCGTCCGCCGCGTGGAACTGCCCGAACACGTCGAAGTCGGCGGGCACGCGCAGCGGCACGAAGCCGTACCCGCGGATCCCCAGCTCGGCGAGGTGCTTGTTGTCGGTGCTGGCCGGCAGCAGGTACGGCACGACCGTGCCGTCGGGGTCCTCGGCGGTGATGGCATCCTGCAGCACGCCGATGATCGGGGCGTCGACCGGTGCTTCGATCGCGGGCACCGCGCGGGCCCACGTGACCTCGACGTCGGGGCCGACGAGGGCCTCGATCTCGGCGCGGAGCGTGTCGTCGTGCCCCGGCAGCATGCGGATGTCGAGACGCGCGGATGCCGTCGAGGGGATGACGTTCGTCTTTCCCCCGGCCTCGAGCACGGTGGGGGAGACGGTGTGGTGCATTCCCGCGTCGATGAGGGATGCCGTGAACCCGAGGTCATCGACATCGCCACCCGCCCGCGCGTACACGTCGAGGAAGCGGTCGAGGGTCGCCGTCCGCACCACGGGGAACCGATGCTCGCCGATCGCGACGACCGCGCGCGCGAGGCGCACCACGGCGTTGTCGGCGGTGGGGCGTGAGCCGTGCGCCGCATGCCCGCGCGCCGTCAGGGTCGCCGAGGTGACGCCCTTCTCCGCGGTCGCCACGAGGTACGCGCGACGGTCGCCGGGGAGCGGGATCGAGAACCCGCCGACCTCGCTGATCGCCTCGGTCGCCCCCGCGAAAAGCTCGGGGCGGTGGCGGACGATCCAGCGCGCACCCCACACGCCCCCGGCCTCCTCGTCCGCGAAGAACGCGAAGATGAGGTCGCGGCGCGGGATTATGCCCTCGCGCCGGAAGGCCCGGGCGACCGCGAGGAGCATGCCCGCGAAGTCCTTCATGTCCACGGCTCCGCGACCGTAGAGGATGCCGTCGTGGATCTCGGCGCCGAACGGCGGATACGTCCAGTTCTCGGCCTCGACCGGTACGACGTCGAGGTGGGCGTGGGCGACGAGGGCACCGGCATCCGGATCCGACCCGGCCAGGCGCGCGATCACGCTCGCCCGCCCCGGAACGGGCTCGACGAGGGTCGTCTCGTAGCCCGCGTCTTCGAGCTGCGCCTGGACGAAGAGCGCGGCGCGCGTCTCGCCGTCGCCGATCGTCGAGGCCTCGCCGGTGTTGACGCTGTCGATGCGGATCAGGGCGCGGACGAACTCCAGCGCCTCCGCCTCCAGGGGCGACACGCGTCAGTGCTCGTGGGGACGGGCGTCCTCGCCGAGCTTGAAGGCGAGGCGGCCGTGCGCGTAGCCGCCGCCCGCGCGGATGGCGGTGGCCACCCAGGCCGCCTCTGCCAGTTCGGCCTCGGTCGCACCGGCCTTCACCGCGTTCTGCGAGTGCCCGTCGATGCAGTACACGCACTGCGTGGTGATGCCCACGGCCAGCGCGATGAGCTCGCGGTACTTCAGCGGGATCGCGCGCCCTTCGGGAGCGAAGACGGCCTGATCGAACGCGGCGAACGCGGCGAGGATGTCGGGCGTCTCGGTCTTGTAGACCTTCGTGTAGGTCTTGTCGGCGGTGCGGTCGAAGTATTCGGACATGTGCTCTCCAGGTCGAAAGGGCGGGACGGATGCCAAAGCCCCACCGTAGCCACCGCCCTCCGACGCGCCTCGGCCGCCGTCACGCGCGGTCACACGCGACCGGCCCGCGCGAAAGTCCTGAGAAATCGCGCGGCGGCGGCGGCCCGTGGTGCAGGAGGGGTCGGCGGACTCGAAATCTCAGGAGTTTCGCTCGCACCCGCGCCGGCACCCCGTGTCCGCGCGCGCTGCCCGTGTCCGCGCCGGGTCCTCAGTGCATGACCATCCCGCCGGTGACGTTGATCGCCTGGCCGGTGAGGTAGCTCCCGGCCGGTGAGGCGAGGAAGTGCGTGACCCCGGCCACGTCCTCGGGGATTCCGAGCCGGCCCAGCGGCGACTTCGCGCTCCACGCGGCGATGTCGGCCTCCGAGCGGGTGTCGGCGCCCATCTCGGTGAGCACGTACCCGGGGCACACCGCGTTGACCGTGACGCCGTGGCATCCCCATTCCTGCGCGCCGGCGCGCGTCAGCGCGACGACCGCGGCTTTCGAGGCGGCGTAGTGACCCTCGCCCCCGCCGCCCTGCTTCGCGGCCATGCTCGCGATGTTGACGATCGCGCCGCGGCGGGCGTCGAGCATCGCCGGGGCCACGGCTTGCATGGTGACGAGGGTCGCGCGGGCGTTGATGTCGAGCACGCGATCCCAGTCGTCGACCGTGATGTCGAGGAGCGAGACGTGCTGGAAGATCCCGGCGCAGTTCACGAGGACGTCGACGCCGCCGAGCACCTCGATCGCCTCGCCGACCGCGCGCCGCGTGTCGATCGGGTCGCGCAGGTCGACGGTGACGAAGACGGATGCCGACTCCTCGGCGGGGGCGCGACGGTCGAGGACCGCGACACGGGCGCCGTCGTCGAGGAAGCGTTCGACGATGGCGGCGCCGATGCCGCCTGAGCCTCCGGTGACGATGACGCGGTGGGACACGGTGCTCCTCTCTCCGGGCGTCGGGTCGCCCTGCGGCGTCACGGTACGCCCCGCGTCGTACGGCGTCGCGACGGTGCTGTTTCGGCGGCGTAACGCCGCTCGCTAGGGTCGCCCCGCGCCGAGGAGACCCCACACCGCGGCGACGTCGACCTCGAGGCGCGCGTCGGTGCCACGTGACCGCCAGGCGTCGCGATCGAAGACGTACGCCCCCTCGACCTCGAGAACGTACAGCCGCTTCGTCGGCACCGCGAGCACCGCTGCCACTTCGGCGTCGAGCGCGTCGGCGGGGCTCGCGTCACGGGGGAGCCGCGCGGCGAGGACGGCTCGGACGTCCGGCTCCGTGGCATCCACCTCGCGGGCCGAGAACGCCAGCTGC
>NZ_JARHXC010000125.1:0-9634 GCF_029222405.1 Microbacterium sp. Kw_RZR3
CGCGCGCGCCTTCGGCCTCTTCGACCCGATCCGCGCGGCGATCGAGGACGGGATGCCGATGTACGGCACGTGCGCCGGACTCATCCTGCTCGCCGACCGCATCGACGGTGCGATCACGGGCCAGCAGACGTTCGGCGGCCTGGACGTCCGGGTACAGCGCAACGCCTTCGGCTCCCAGACGCAGTCGTTCGAGACCGACCTCGCGGTGCCCGCCCTGGGCGACCCGCCGGTTCATGCCGTGTTCATCCGGGCCCCCGCGGTCGTCGAGTGGGGTCCGGATGCCGAGCCCCTGGCATCCCTTCCCGATGGACGGGTCGTGGCGGTCGAGCAGGGGCGACTGCTGGGCACGGCGTTCCATCCCGAATCCACCGGCGAGACGCGCTTCCACGAGCGCTTCCTCAAGCACGTCCGCGGGCGACGCGGCGCGGCCGCACCCGCGTTCTAGACTGGAACCTATGTCCGGACACTCCAAATGGGCCACGACCAAGCACAAGAAGGCGGTCGTCGATGCCCGCCGCGCCAAGTCGTGGGCCAAGCTCATCAAGAACATCGAGGTCGCGGCCAAGCTCGGCGGCGCCGACCTGCAGGGCAACCCGACCCTCTTCGACGCCGTCCTGAAGGCCAAGAAGACCTCGGTCCCCAAAGACAACATCGACCGCGCGATCAAGCGCGGTGCGGGAATCGGCGGCGAGGCCGTCGAGTACACCTCGATCATGTACGAGGGCTACGGCCCCAACGGCGTCGCGTTCCTCATCGAGTGTCTGACCGACAACAAGAACCGTGCGGCGGCCGAGGTGCGCACGGCGCTCAGCCGTAACGGCGGCACGCTGGCCGACCCGGGCAGCGTCGCCTACAACTTCAGCCGCAAGGGCGTCATCGTCGTGCCGAGCGAGGGCACGACCGAAGACGACGTCATGCTCGCGACTCTCGAGGCCGGCGCGGAAGAGATCGAGCCCCACGGCGAGGGCTTCGGCATCATCACCGAGGCGAGCGACCTCGTGACGGTGCGTTCCGCTCTGCAGGAAGCGGGTATCGAGTACGACTCGGCCGACGTCGAGTTCGTCCCCTCGTTGAAGATCGAGGTCGACGCCGACACCGCCCGCAAGGTGTTCCGTCTGATCGACGCGCTCGAAGACAGCGACGACGTGCAGAACGTTTACACGAACTTCGACCTCACCCTTGAGGTGCAGGCCGAACTCGAGAACGACGAGTAAGGGCGCGCCCTGACCTCGAGCACGGCCCCTGCGCTTAGCGTGGGGGCCGTGTCTCGTTCCCTCCGCGTCCTCGGTATCGATCCCGGCCTGACCCGCTGCGGGATCGGCGTCGTGGACGTGTCGCCGAACCGGACGGCCTCACTCGTGCACGTCGGGGTCGTGAGGTCGTCGACGACGGATCCGATCGAGAAGCGTCTCGCGACGATCGCCGCCGGCATCCGCGAGATCCTCTCCGCGCACGACCCGCACGTGGTCGCCGTCGAGCGCGTCTTCGCGCAGAACAACCGCCACTCGGTGATGGGCACCGCCCAGGCCAGCGGTATCGCCCTCCTGCTCGCGGCGGAGCACGGCATCCCGGCCGCCACCCACACGCCGAGCGAGGTCAAGGCGGCGATCACCGGCTATGGCTCGGCCGACAAGCTGCAGGTGCAGACGATGGTCGCGCGCGTCCTCCGCCTCGACGCGCTGCCGCAACCCGCGGACGCGGCGGACGCCCTCGCGATCGCTCTCTGCCACGCGTGGCGCGGGGGACCGGTCGCCGCGACGGGCGAGACGACGCTCACGCCCGCCCAGCGAGCATGGCGGGATGCCGAGAAGCGGCGTTCTCCACAGCCTCGTGTCGCTCGAACACATGTACGAAGCGATGCGTAAGCTGAAGGCATGATCTCTTCGCTCCACGGCACGGCGGCCCACGTCGCCGACGACTCCCTCGTCATCGTGGTGGGCGGCGTGGGCTTCTCGGTGGCCGTCACCTCGCAGTTCGCGCGCACCGTGCATGTCGGAGACGACGTCCATGTGCACACGAACCTGATCGTGCGCGAAGACGCCCTCTCGCTGTACGGCTTCGAGAGCCGGGAAGAGCTCACGGTCTTCACGCAGCTGATCAGCGTCACCGGCGTCGGCCCGAAGTCCGCCCTCGGCGTGCTGTCGTCGCTGACGGTTCCGCAGATCGCGCAGGCGGTCGCCGACGACGACGATGCGCCCTTCCGACGCGTGTCGGGCATCGGCCCGAAAACCGCCAAGCTGATCGTGGTTCAGCTCGCCGGCAAGCTCGCCGTCATCCCCGCGGCCGCCCCCGCAGCCGTCGCCGCGCACGGGCAGGTGCCCCTGCAGGTCACGCAGGCCCTCGTGGGTCTCGGCTGGACCGAGCGCACCGCCGCCGAAGCCGTGGCATCCGTCGCCGAGAGCGCCTCCGAGAGCGACCGCTCCTCGGTGCAGGCGCTCCTGCGCCTCACGCTCGCGCTCCTCGGTCCCGCGCGCAAGGAGACCGTGGGTGGCTGACGTCCGCGATGCCGGAACCCCCGACGACGAGACAGAGCTCGCGATCGAGGGGGCGCTGCGCCCGACCTCACTCGCCGAGTTCGTCGGGCAGCAGAAGGTGCGCGGGCAGCTCCAGCTGTTGCTCGACGCGGCGCGCATCCAGCAACGCTCGCCCGACCACATCCTGCTCTCGGGCCCGCCGGGGCTCGGGAAGACCACGCTGGCGATGATCGTCGCGCATGAGAGCGGTCGACCCCTTCGCCTCTCGAGCGGTCCGGCGATCCAGCACGCGGGGGATCTCGCCGCGTTGCTCTCATCGCTCACCCCGGGCGAGGTGCTGTTCATCGACGAGATCCACCGCATGGCGCGGTCGGCTGAAGAGATGCTCTACCTCGCGATGGAGGACTTCCGCATCGACATCATGGTCGGCAAGGGGGCCGGGGCCACGAGCATTCCCCTCGATCTCTCGCCGTTCACCCTCGTCGGGGCGACGACTCGCGCGGGACTCCTGCCCAATCCGCTGCGCGACCGCTTCGGCTTCACGGCGCACCTCGAGTACTACGAGCCCGAAGAGCTGGAGCAGGTCGTCTCGCGATCGGCATCCATGCTCGACGTCGGGCTCCCCGGCACGGCGCGATCCGAGATCGCCCGACGCTCGCGAGGGACGCCGCGCATCGCGAACCGCCTGCTGCGGCGCGTGCGCGACTATCTAGTCGTCCACGGGCCCTCGGCCGGCACGGACGACGGAGATGCCGACGTGCACACCGTCGGCGCCGCTCTCGATCTCTACGACGTGGATGCCATCGGTCTCGACCGCCTCGACCGTGCTGTTCTCGATGCGCTCGTCCGTCGCTTCCGCGGCGGTCCCGTCGGCCTCAGCACCCTCGCCGTCGCGGTGGGCGAAGAGCCCGAGACCATCGAATCGGTGGTGGAGCCCTACCTCGTTCGGATCGGTTTCATGGGTCGCACGCCGCGCGGTCGCGTCGCCACCCCCGAGGCCTACGACCACCTCGGCGCTCCCCACCCCGACGGCCTGCTCCGGTTCAGCCAGGGGTGATGACCTATACTCGGCGGGGGATTCCCCGACCCCCGCTTGACTTACGCTAGGCAGTGCCGCACGGCGCGCCTGACCCGAAAGGTGCACCGCCTCCATGGACTCCAGTCTTCTTCTCGTCGTCGTCTTCGCCGGTCTGATCGTTTTCATGTTCGTGAGCTCCCGGCGTCGCGTGAAGAAGCAGAAGCTCGAGCTCGAAGAGAAGGCACGACAAACGGTCCCCGGAGCCGAGGTTCTGCTCCAGGGCGGGCTGTACGGCACCATCGTCGAGTACGACGGCGAAGACCTCGACAAGCCGGCGCAGGTCGAGATCGCTCCCGGTGTCGTCATCAAGGTTCACAGCCAGGCCGTCCTCCGCATCGTCGACCCGGCGTCGGGCACGGTCACCGAAGACGAGTTCATCGAGGCGGAAGAGACTGAGGCCGAGTACGTCGCGGGCGTCGCCGACGGCGACATCACCTCGATCAGCGACGACCACCGCGCCGCACGTCAGGCTGCCGAGGCCGACGCCGACCGCACCGACAAGGACCGTCCGCAGGCCTGACACCTCGACCGTTCGTTCTTCCGTTCCGCCGCATAGAAAGCCGACTCCGTGGCGCCCTCTCCTCCCGTCCGCCATGCCTGGCGCGTTCTGACCGGTCTCCTCGCCATCACGGCGGTGCTGTTCGGCCTCAACGCCCTCGGCGTGTACGCCTTCAAGGCGAGCTCCTGGACCCCTGACCTCGCCCTCGACCTGCAGGGCGGAACGCAGATCATCCTGCAGGCGCAGACCACGGATGGCGCCGCCCCGGACTCCGAGCAGCTTCAGCAGGCGGTGTCGATCATCCGCCAGCGCGTCGATGCCTCGGGTGTCGGGGAGACCGACATCGCCACCGAGGGAAGCGACAAGATCGTCGTGCAGATCCCCGGCGAGGCGGACGAGGCGACGCGTCAGCGGATCCAGAGCTCCGCGCAGCTGCAACTGCGCCCCGTGCTGTTCACCGGCTCGCCCGCCACGACGTTCGTCGGCGACGACGGCAACACGACGCCGTATCCGACACCGGACCCGAACCTGCCCGCGACGCCGACCGCGTCCCCGACGGACGGCAGCGACCCGGCGTACATCACCCCGGCGCTGCAGGCGCAGTTCCTCGCGTACGACTGCGCGAACCCGCCGAGCAACCCCGCCGAGGCCCCCGCGGATCAGCCGATGATCACGTGCGGCCTGCAGGACGGCACGAAGTACATCCTCGGTCCCGTCGAGATCGACGGAGACGACATCGCGGATGCCACGAACGGTCAGGAGCAGAACACCGGCCGCTGGGCCGTGAACCTCGTCTTCAACGACCAGGGCACCGAGAAGTTCGGCAAGATCAGCCAGCGCCTGTACGGCAAGCAGCCCCCGTTCAACCAGTTCGCGTTCGTCCTCGACGGATCCGTGCTGTCGGCCCCGTCGATGAACGGCATCATCCTCGACGGCCGCCCCAGCATCACGGGCAGCTTCACGCAGGAGTCCTCGAAGGCACTGGCCGATCAGCTGAAGTACGGTGCGCTGCCGCTGAGCTTCAACGTCGTGAGCTCCGACACCGTCTCGGCGACGCTCGGATCCCAACAGCTGCAGGTCGGCTTCATCGCGGGTCTGATCGGTCTCGCGCTCGTCGCTCTCTATTCGCTGATCGTGTACCGCGCACTGGGCACGGTGATCATCGCGTCGCTCGGCGTGATGGCCGTGCTCACCTATGTGATGCTCTGCATCCTGGCATGGCGCATGGGCTTCCGCCTGTCGCTCGCCGGTGTGGCGGGCCTCATCATCACGATCGGCTTCACCGCGGACTCGTTCATCGTCTACTTCGAGCGAATACGAGACGAGCTGCGCGACGGCAAGTCGATCACGGCCGCGGTCGAGGACGGGTGGTCCCGCGCCAAGCGCACGATCTACATCTCGAAGTCGATCAACATCCTCGCCGCCGTCGTGCTCTACATCCTCGCGGATGCCACGGTGAAGGGCTTCGCCTTCACCCTCGGGCTCACGACCGCGATCGACATCGTGATCTTCATCCTCTTCACCCACCCGGTGATGCAGTTGCTCGCCCGCACACGGTTCTTCGGCTCGGGTCACCCGCTGTCCGGCATGGATCCCGAAGCCCTCGGTGCCGTGTATCGCGGTCGCGCGCAGTTCCGGGCACCCATCGCCGACAGCGGCCGCACCAAGCGCTCGCGCGGCGAGGCGCAGCGCCGCCAGACGATCGCGGAACGCAAGCAGGCCGAGCTCGCCGCCGCCCGCGGCGATAGCCGCTCCACGAAGGAGGGAGACGACTGATGCGCTCCATGACGCAGCTCGGTAACGACCTCTACTCGGGGAAGACCTCCTTCCCCTTCGTCCAGCGTCGCCGGATCTGGTTCCTCATCGCCGCGCTCCTCGTGATCGGTGCGGCGCTCGTGCCCCTGGTGCGGCCCATCCAGTTCTCGATCGAGTTCACCGGTGGCTCGCAGTTCACGGTGTCGAATCCGTCGACGTTCGACCAGTCGCTCGCGACGCAGGCCGTGACCTCGGTCGTCCCGGGAGCGACGACCCGCGTCACCGTGATCAGCGACTCAGCCGTCCGCGTGCAGACCGATCAGATGAGCAACGACGAGACGCAGGCCGTGTCGGCCGCTCTCGCCAACGCGTACAAGGTGCCGACCTCGGAGGTCACCAACTCCTTCATCGGAGCGACCTGGGGTGCGGACGTCACGAGACAGTCGTTGTGGGGTCTCGCGATCTTCCTCGCCCTGACGTTCCTCATCCTGGCGCTGTACTTCCGCACGTGGAAGATGTCGGTCGCGGCCATCATCGGCCTCGTCGACGTGCTCGTCATCACGATCGGGATCTACGCGCTCTTCGGATTCGAGATCTCGCCGGCGGCCGTCATCGGATTCCTCACGATCCTGTCGTACGCCCTGTACGACACGACGGTCGTGTTCGACAAGGTCAGGGAGAACACGAGGGAAGACGGCGAGATCTCCGGGCGCACCTTCGCGGAGTCCGTCAACCTCGCCGCCAACCAGACCCTCATCCGATCGATCAACACCACGGTCGTCGCCGTCCTGCCGATCGGCGCGATCCTCTTCATCGGTGTGCCGCTGGGTGCCCGCACGTTGAGCGACATCTCCCTGTCGATCTTCGTGGGAACCCTCGTCGCCGCGTACTCGACGCTTTTCGTCGCCGTTCCGCTCTACGCCCTCCTGCGCGAGCGCGAGCCGGTGATCGCCCAGCGCGACGCTCGCGTGCGGTCCGCGCGCGAGAAGGCGGGTGTCCCCGCCTGACGGCGGGGGCCCGCTCCGCCGGGCGTAGGATTGATCGACTGACGTCACGACGGGGAGGGCACCGATGACCGAGACCACGGCCTCCGCTCCGCCGCCGTCCTCGCTTCGACGGCTCGTGCCGCGCATCTTCTCGCGCGCCGCGCGTCGCGACGACGTCGACAAGCTCCTGCGCACGGTCCGCACGCACCACCCCAAGGGCGATCTCGGAATTATCGAACGCGCTTATGCGGTCGCCGACAAGGCGCACGACGGGCAGAAGCGCCAGAGCGGCGAGCCCTACATCACGCACCCTCTGGCCGTGGCGCAGATCCTCGCCGAACTCGGCCTCGGACCGAAGGCGATCGCGGCCGCGCTGCTCCACGACACCGTGGAAGACACCGGATATCCGCTCGACGAGTTGGCAGCCGACTTCGGCGACGAGGTCGCCATGCTCGTCGACGGCGTCACCAAGCTCGACAAGGTCAAGTACGGCGACAGCGCCCAGGCCGAGACCGTCCGCAAGATGATCGTCGCGATGTCGAAAGACATCCGCGTGCTCCTCATCAAGCTGGCCGACCGCCTCCACAACGCGCGTACATGGGGCTTCGTCCCGCCGCACAAGGCCGCGAAGAAGGCCACCGAGACCCTCGAGATCTACGCGCCGCTCGCGCACCGTCTCGGCATCCAGGCCATCAAGAGCGAACTCGAAGACCTCTCGTTCGCCGTGATGCACCCGAAGCTCTACGCCGAGATCGAGAGCCTGGTGAAGCAGCGCACGCCGCAGCGCGAGCAGTACGTGCAGAACGTGATCGACGCGGTCGACGCCGATCTCCGCGAGCTCCGCGTGCGCGGTCGCGTCATGGGCCGACCGAAGCAGCTGTACTCCGTTTATCAGAAGATGGTCGTGCGGGGTCGCGAGTTCGACGACATCTACGACCTCATCGGCATCCGGATCCTCGTCGGCACGGTGCGCGACTGCTACGCGGTGCTGGGCGCGATCCACGCACGGTGGACCCCGCTTCCGGGGCGGTTCAAGGACTACATCGCGACACCGAAGTTCAACCTCTATCAGTCGCTGCACACGACGGTGATCGGCCCCGGCGGACGCACGGTCGAGATCCAGATCCGCACGCACGAGATGCACCAGCAGGCCGAGTTCGGCGTCGCTGCGCACTGGAAGTACAAAGAGCGCATGGCGGGTGGAAAGGCGGATGCCAAGGCCGTCGACGCCGACATGGCGTGGATCGCGCACATCTCCGACTGGCAGGCGGAAACCGCCGACCCGGGGGAGTTCCTCGACTCGCTGCGCTTCGAGATCGGCGCAAAAGAGGTCTACGTCTTCACTCCGAAGGGCCGGGTCATCGGGCTGCCCGCGGGGGCCACGCCGGTCGACTTCGCGTACGCGGTGCACACGGAGATCGGGCACCGCACGATGGGTGCGAAGGTCAACGGTCGTCTGGTGCCGCTCGAGACGGCCCTCCAGAGCGGCGATGTCGTCGAGGTCTTCACGTCGAAGAACCCCGACGCGGGTCCGAGTCAGGACTGGCTCGGGTTCGTCAAGAGCACCCGCGCGCGCAACAAGATCCGCGGGTGGTTCACGAAGGAGCGTCGTGAAGAGGCGATCGAGCAGGGGAAGGACTCCATCGCCCGCGCGATGCGCCGGCAGAACCTGCCATTGCAGCGTCTGATGAGCCAGGACTCGTTCACCGAGGTCGCGCGACAGTTCCACTACGAGGACGTCTCAGCGCTCTACGCGGCGGTCGGAGAAGGCCACGTCTCGACGCAGTCGGTGATCGAGAAGGTCACCGCACTGGTCAGCGAGGAAGACACCTCGACCGGACCGATCGACCTGCCACAGGTCGGTCGCCGTCGCGCTCCGCGCAACAGCGATTCGGGCGTTCTCGTCCGCGGTGCCCCCGACATCCTCGTCAAGCTCGCGAAGTGCTGCACGCCGGTGCCCGGTGACGACATCGTCGGCTTCGTCACGCGCGGGAGCGGCGTCTCCGTGCACCGCGGCGATTGCACGAACGTGAAGTCGCTGAAGGAAGATCCCGACCGGCTCATCGATGTCGAGTGGGCGCCGACCACGAAGAGTCTGTTCCTCGTCCAGATCCAGGTCGAAGCCCTCGATCGCTCCGGACTGCTCAGCGATGTCACCCGCGTCCTCAGCGAGCACCACGTCAACATCCTGTCGGCGACCGTGTCGACCTCGAACGATCGTCTCGCGCTGAGCAAGTTCGTCTTCGAGATGGGCGACACCGTCCACCTCGATCGCGTGCTGAACGCCGTGCGACGCATCGATGCCGTCTACGACGTCTACCGCGTCACCTCGTCGTGACGCTCAGCGCTCCCTAGCGTTGCCCGCGTCGTGGGCACGGCGTGGTGGGGCTTGGCGTACTGAGGCACAGCGTCGTGGCGGGGAGCGTCGTTAAGCGCAGCGTCGTTGAGCGCAGCGTCGTTGAGCGCAGCGTCGTTGAGCGCAGCGTCGTGGCGGGGAGCGTCGTGGGGCACCGCGCCATCGAGGACATCGAGAGCGCGACGACCGTAGGGGACCCGGGGCCGGGCGAGGATCCACTGTCTCGCCTGCTCCGCGAGAACGGGGTCGGAGCAGGCCCACCGCGCCGCCGCGTCGTGGTGTCCCAGGCGCGCGAGATCGGCGAGCGTGCGGGTCGGCGTCGACACGGCCACCCCCGCGATGTGGATGACGTCCGCCGGGTCGAGCAGGACGTCGTGGTAGACCACTCGGCCGCTACCCGCCATGCGCGCGCGTCGACCGCTCGAGCGCTGCAGGTGGTGCGGGGACGGCTCGACGAGCGCGCCACCGTGCACCCACGCCGCACTC
>NZ_JARHXC010000126.1:0-8092 GCF_029222405.1 Microbacterium sp. Kw_RZR3
CGCGGCCGGGGGCACCACGGGCTGGGCCGCGGCGGGCGGGTCAGCGCTGCCGCGCCACCGCACGCCCCAGCCGCGCCGCGGCCTCGCGCAGCGGCTCCTCCGAGGTGTCCCCGTAGGCGAGGCGCAGGTGCCGGTCGGCATCCGTCCCCGGCCCCGAGGGGAAGAACGAGCCGCGCTGGTACTCGACGCCCTCGGCGCTCGCGTCGGCGGCGAGCCGATCGGCGTCCAGGGAGTCGTCGTTCAGACGCGGCCAGAGGAACAACCCGCCGTCGGGCACGGTCACGTCGAAGGCTCCGGATGCCGAGAGCGCATCGGCCAGAGCATGAGCCCGCGACCGGTACAGCGCCCGCGCCCGCCCGAGCACCCGGTCGAAGAGCCCGGCGTCGCTCGTCAGCAGTTCCGCGACCACCGCCTGCACGAAAGTCGACGAGTGCGAATCCTGGCGGCTGCGCAGGGCCACGGCATCCGGGACCAAGCGCTCGGGCAGCACGACCCACCCGAGGCGGAGCCCCGGACCCAGTGTCTTGGTGAAGGTGTTCACGTGGATGACGTGGGCGGAGTCGTGGAACGGAGCGAGCGACTCGGGCTCTCCCGCGAAGCGCAGTTCGCGGTACGGGTCGTCGGCGAACACGACGAAGCCGTACTTCTCGGCGAGGTCGACCAGCTCGCGGCGGCGGGCCGTGGGAAGAGACGACTGCGAGGGGTTGTGGAACTCCGGCACCGTGTAAACCGCGGCGGGACGCGCGCCGGCCCGCAGTTCCGCGGCGAGCGCGTCGACGTCGAGTCCCTCGGCGCCGACGCGGATGGGGAGCACCCGCGCGTCGGCCAGCTCGAGGCCCCGCAGGAACAGCGGGAACACGGGGTTGTCGACCGCGACGAGGTCGCCGCGCTCCAGCACCGTCTGCACCGCGATCGCGAGGCCGTGGAAGCCGCCGTTGGTGACGAGCACGCGGTCCACGGGCACGCCCTCGTGCGCGGCGATCCATTCGCGCAGCGCCGGGATGCCCTCGGTGCGCGAGTACTGCAGCGACGGCGCCCCCGGCGCGCTCAGCACCCGGGCGGTCGCCTCGGCCAGCTCGGCGGTCGGCAGCACGGAGGGATCCGGGATGCCGCCGAGCAGCTCGATCGCGTCCGGGCGGCGATCGCGCAGGGTCTGGTCGCCGAAGCCTCTCGGCGCGCTGAAGGCCCGGACGAGCGCGGGTCGGGAGGGGGCGAGAACGGTCATCGGGAACTCCGGAGGTCAGGGGCGGGGATGGCGTCGACGAGGGCGCGGGTGTACTCCTCGCGGGGGTGCGAGAGCACGTCGGCGACGCGGCCGGCCTCGACCACCCGCCCGTCTTTCAGCACCGACACCGTGTCGGCGATCTGGCGCACGAGGGCGAGATCGTGCGAGACGAAGAGGTACGTGAGCCCCCGCTCGCGCTGCAGGCGACGCAACACGTCGAACACCCCGGCCTGCACCGTCACGTCGAGAGCCGAAGTCGGCTCGTCGAGCACGATCACGTCGGGCTCGACCACGAGGACGCGCGCGATGGCCACGCGCTGACGCTGGCCGCCCGACAGCTCGGCGGGACGGCGGCGGGCGAGATGGGGCGGGAGGCCGACGGCATCCAGAGCCTCCGTCACCTTCGCCGCCCGTTCGGCGCGCGTGCCGATCCGGTACTGGTCGAGGGGCTCGCGCACGATCCTCCCGACGCTCCACGTGGGATCGAGCGAGGTGAAGGGGTTCTGGTAGACGAGCTGGAGGTGCCGACGGATGCCGCGGAGCTCCGCCGGCGTCCGGCCCGAGACCGCGACGCCGTCGACGAAAATCTCTCCGGCGTCCGGGCTCTCGAGTCCCAGCAGCAGACGGACCGTGGTGGTCTTGCCCGAGCCTGACTCCCCCACGAGGGCGTGCGTCGTGCCGGGCGGGACGCGGAACGAGACGCCCGAGACGGCGGCGCGGGCCACCCCGTCGACCACGAAGCTCTTCGACACGTCGCGCACGTCGATACGGGTCGCGGTGGTGTCGGTGGTCCACGCGTCGACTCCGCGTTCGTCGGCGTCGCGGCGGTAGCGGTCGGGGTTCAGCGCGGGAGCGTCGGCCTGCAACTGCACCGTGTACGGCGAAGTGGGGGCGGCGAAGACCTCGCGGGTGGCCCCGGCCTCTTGGACCCGCCCGTCCTTCAGCACGACGATCTCGTCGGTGCGCTCGGCCGCGATCGCGAGGTCGTGGGTGACGAGCAGCAGACCGATGCCGAGATCCTCGCGCAGGTCGTCGAGCAGGTCGAGGATGCGCTTCTGGATCGTGACGTCGAGGGCGCTGGTCGGCTCGTCGGCGACGAGCAGGTCGGGGCGCGGCAGCACCGCGAGACCGATGAGCACGCGCTGGAGCATCCCCCCGGAGAGCTGGTGCGGGTACGCCCCGTACACGCGCGCGGGGTCAGGCAGGCCCACGCGCGCGAACACGTCGAGGATCGCCGCGCGCTGGGCACGGGCGTCGGAGAACCCCGCGAGAGCCGCCGCCTCGTGGGCTTGCGACCCGACGGTGCGGACAGGGTTCAGCGCGTGCGACGGGTCCTGCGGGACGAAGCCGATGCGGCGCCCCCGGTACGGGCGGAACCGCGCCTCCGACAGCCCCAGCAGGTCGTCGCCCTCGAACGCGATCGTCCCGCGTGCGGTCGCCGCCCCGCGCGGCAGCAGGCGCAGGATCGAGCGCGCGATCGTCGACTTGCCCGACCCCGACTCGCCGATGAGGGCGAGACTGCCGCCCCGCGGGATCGCGAACGAGACCTCGTGCACCACGGGGGTGCGACCGTAGGCGACGGAGAGGCCCTCGACCGCCAGGAGCGCGGTCGTGGTGTGCGCGTCAGAGTGCACAGGAAGAGTGGTGGTCATGACGTCCTCCGGAGCCAGCGGCTGATGCGGTTGATCGAGAGCACGGTCGCCACCGTGACCAGGGCGGGCCAGACGACGAGCCATGGCGCGCGCGGATAGTCCTTGCCCGCCGAGATGAGAAGACCCCAGTCGGATGCCGGGGGTGGATCGCCGTAGCCGAGGAACGCGAGCCCGGCGATCACGAGGATCGACAGCCCGAACTGCAGCACCGCGAGAGGGATCAGCGAGCGCGAGGCATTGGGGAGCACGTGCCGGAACAGTACGTGAAGGGTCGTGCCGCCCTGCAGCCGCGCGGCCTCGACGAACACCGAGGAGCGCACGCGGAGCACCTCGGATCGCATCACCCGGGCGAACACCGCCACGGCCGAGACGCCCGTCGCGATCGCGGCGTTGATGGTCTGGAAGCCCAGCGAGCTGACGATCACGACCGCGAGCAGGAACGCCGGGATCGCGAGCAGCACGTCGACGAAACGCGCGAGCACGGTGTCGGTCCACGAACCGAGGAAGCCGGCGAGCAGCCCGATGAGCCCGCCCACGACGACCCCGATCGCCACGGCGACGAGGGCGCTCGTGACCGAGGACTGCGCACCGAACACGATCCGGGCGAACAGGTCGCGGCCGAGGTGGTCGGTGCCGAGCAGGTGTGCGGCACTGGGTGCCTGGAGCTTGTCGGCGGGTACTCCCTGCGCGGGGTTCTGCGAGGTGAAGAGCGCGGGCGCGATCGAGAAGGCCAGTACCACGGCGACGACCGCGAACGAGACGATGACGTCGATCGGGACGGAGAGACGGATGCCACGCGCGCGAGCGTTCGCCGCCCGCGCCGGGGCGGCGGTGAGGGTGGCGGTCATACGATGCTCACTTCCTCGCGCAGCAGCGGCGCGGGATCGTCCTGGGGAGCCGCGCTCGCCGTGCGCCCGCGCGCCCCGATCGACACGCGGGGGTCGAGCAGCGGATAGGCGAGGTCGGCGAGGAGGTTCACCACCACGAACACGATCGCGGCGAGGGAGACCACCGCCTGCAGCACCGGGAGGTCCTGGCTGGCCACGGCCTGCTCGACGAGCGTGCCGATGCCCACGCGGCCGAAGATCGCCTCGGTGATGAGCGCGCCGCCCAGCAGCTCGCCGACGATCAGCGCGAGCACCGTCACCGTCGGCAGCGCGGAGGGCTTCACGAGGTGGCGCAGGAACATCGCACCCTGCCCGAGGCCGCGCGAGCGGGCCACCGCGACGTACTCCTGCCGCGACTCGTGGTCGAGCGAGGCGATGAGCACCTCGGCGAGCTGCGCCGAGACCGGGATGCCGAGAGCCACCGCCGCGAAGAACGTGCCCCAGGGCGTCTCGGTGTCGATCATGCTGAACAGTCCGAGACCGAAGGCGAACACGTGGATCAGCAGCAGGCCGATGACGAAGTTCGGCACCGAGAGGAACAGCGAGGGCAGGGAACGCAAGACGCCCTGGCCGAATCGCGGCGGCAGGAACTGTGTGCCGTATGCGATCACGACGGCCAGCACGATGGCGACCAGCAGGGCGGCACCCGCGAGGCTGAGTGTGGACCCCAGAGCGTCGAGCACGAGGGTTCCGACGGGCAGGTTCGAGCGCAGCGAGACGCCCAGATCTCCCACCACGAAGCGACCCAGCGACGAGCCCAGCTGCACCCACCACGGCTGGTCGAGGCCGTAATAAGCCACGATGCGGGCGATGTCGTCTTCGGTGAAGCCGTTATCGGGATTGCGCAGGGTGCTCGTGATCGGGTCGCCGGGCAGGATGCTGATCACGAAGAACGTGAACAGGTACGCCAGCAGCACGACGACGAGCGCCTGGCCCGTGCGGCGCAGCGCGAAGCGGCCGTAGGTGCGGAGCATGCTCTCCTCCTCTCGTCTCGGTGGAACGGGTACGGGGACGGATGCCGTGGCATCCGTCCCCTGTCCGATGTCAGCTGTTGAGCCAGGTGCCCAGGTAGTACGCGTAGGCGAGGCCGTTGTAGCTGACGCCACTCACTTCGGGCGACTGCACGTAGACGCGCTGGACGATCTGGGTGAGGGGCACGAAGTAGCCCTGCTGGAGCACGTAGCCCTGCAGCTCGTCGGCGACCTTCGCGCGGGCGTCGCGGTCGGTGGCCGTGGCGATGCGGGTCGAGAGGTCGTTGAGGGTGGCATCCGAGGTTCCGAGCTTGAACCAGTCCTCGTCGCCCTTCTTCTGCGAGGTGAGGACCCCGGCGACGGTGCCGACATCCACGAAGCTGCGCGTGATCTCGGTCGCGGGAACCGTGGCGTTGCCGATCACCTTCTGGCCGTAGGTCGGCACGTCGTAGGTCTCGAGGTTCACCTCGAAGCCGAGGCTCGTGAGCTGCTGGTCGACGAGCTCGTCGACCGACTGCGAGGCCTGCAGGTACGGGTTGGGGTAGAGCGTGAACGACAGCTTCTGCCCGTTCTTCGTGCGCACGCCGTCGGCGCCCTTCGTCCAGCCCGCCTCGTCGAGCAGGGCCGCAGCCTTGTCGGGGTCGTACGCGAAGTCGGCGCTGTGGTCGGTCGCCTCGGGCACGGTGCTCTGGAACAGCGACTCGGCCGCGTGCCAGTCCGTGGTGTAGACGGTCGAGAGGATCTGGTCGCGGTCGATGCCATGCTGCACGGCCTGGCGCACCTTCACGTCGTCGAAGGGGGCGACGGAGGTGTTGAGCGCATAGCCGTTGACGAAACCGAGGTAACGCGGGGTCTCGACGGTCAGCCCCTCCTCCTTCAGCGCGTCGAGGTCCTGCGGACTCGCGTTGTAGGCCACCTGCGCCTGGCCCGACTCGACCGAGGCGGTGCGCAGCGTGGGCTCCGCGACCTGCTTGTAGGTGATCGTGTCGAGGTACGCGGCACCTTCGTGGCCGACGGCTTCGGGACCCCAGTCGTAGTCGTCGCGCTTCTTCAGAACGACGCTGTCGCCCTCGGCGACCTTCTCGACCGTGAACGGGCCGCTGCCGATGTCCTTCGTGAGATCGGCCTGCTGGTCGGCGGGGAGCGCCAGCGTCGCCGGGGACAGGAGGATCGAGCCGTGGTACGCCAGCGTCGGGATGAAGCTGAGCGTCGGTGCCGAGAACGACACCTTCACCGTCGTGGCATCCACCGCTTCGGCACCCGCGTAGTTGGCCGAGGGGAACAGACCGATGCGGTTGATGCCCTCGTCGGGCCGACCCTTCGCCCAGATGTCGATGTTCGCGACGACCGCGGCTGCGTCGAGGGGTGTGCCGTCCGAGAAGGTCACGCCCTCTTTGAGGTGGAGTGTGAACTGCGTCTTGTCGGCGTTCTCGTCCCAGCTCTCCGCGATCCACGGGCTGAGGTTGCCCTCGGCGTCGACGTAGACGAGCTTGTCGGTCACGTTGCCCCAGATCTGGCCCTGGTAGCTCGAGATGGAGCTGTTGTTGGGGATCCAGGTGGCGCCGAGCGAGTCGATGAGGAACACGAGGTCGCCGCCGGGCTTCGGGGCGGCGTTCTCGGCCGGGCCCGCCGCGGTTCCCGCGCCGCATCCGCTGAGGAGAACGGCGCCGACGGTGAGGGCGGAGGCGACGCCCAGGAGGCGTCGGAAGCGAGTGGTCATGGAGGGGTCCTTGTGCTGTGGGAACGTGCTGTGCAGAACGGGTTACAGGGCTTTGCCGGGGTTGAAGAGACCGGCGGGATCGAGCGCGTCCTTGATCGCGAGCTGAGCCGACCGCACGCGCGCGGCGAGCTCTTCGGCGGCGAGCGCGCGCTTGACCGTGCCGATGCCGTGCTCGCCGCTGACGGTTCCGCCGAGCGCGAGGGCGGCGCGCACGATGTCGTCGGTGGCGTCATGCAGCGCCGCCGGGACGAGGGAGGGGTCGGCACCCGCCGGGATCGGAAGGGTGACGACGGGATGCAGGTTGCCGTCGCCGGCGTGGGCGACGGCGCTGACCGCCACCCCGTGGCGCGCCGCGATGGCGGGGAAGCCCGCGAAGACCTCGGCGATGCGCGACTTCGGTACCGCGACGTCTCCGCCGGCGAACCAGGATCCCTCGTCGAAGCGCCGCCCCGAACGTCGCAGTTCCCAGAGGACCTCGGCATCCGGTTCGCTCTCGACCTGCACGCGCCCGCCGGCGGCGGCGAGCGCTGTCGTCAGCTCGGCGGTCTGCTCGTCGATGCCGAACCCGTCGAGCTCGATGAGCAGGAGGGCCGCGCCGCGGGCGCGAAGGCCCGAATCGTTCGCCGCGTCGATGCCCTCGAGGGTCGGCTCGTCGAGGAACTCGATCACGCTCGGGCGCACGCGCGAGGCCGTGATCGCACCGACGGCCGCGGCCCCCGCGGCGGTCGACTCGAAGAACGCCGTCACCGTGCGCCGGGCGACGGGGAGGGGACGGATGCGGACGGTCGCGCCGACGACGATGCCGAGCACCCCCTCCGACCCGACGAACAGCGACACGAGGTCGAGCCCGGTGACGCCCTTGATCGAGCGGTGGCCGATCGAGACGAGGCTCCCGTCGGCGAGGACGACGTCGAGGGCGAGCACCGACTCTCGGGTGACGCCGTACTTGGCGCAGCGGAGGCCCCCGGCGTTGGTGGCGATGTTGCCGCCGATGGTCGAGATGCGCCAGCTCGCGGGGTCGGGGGCGTAGAAGAGGCCGAGCGGGGCGAGGTGCTCGTTGAGCGCGGCGTTGAGGACACCGGGCTCGACGACCGCGACTTCGTCGGCGGGTAAGACCTCGACGATCCGGTCCAGGCGGTCGGTCGATATCACGAGCTGGTCGGCGTGCGCCACGGCGCCGCCGGAGAGGCCGGTGCCGGCGCCCCGGGGGACGATGCTCACGCCGTGACGCGCGGCGAGGCGCACGAGCTGCTGGACCTCGCCGACGGTGGTCGGGAAGGCGACCGCGGGACCGTCCGTCGCGCTGGTGCCGCTTCGAGGCGCGGTGCCCGCGTCGTGCGCGTACTCCGCGGTGTCGGCGGACGGCGGGAGCACCTCGATGCCGGGGGCGTCACGCTCGATGTCGTCGAGCAGGGCGGACAGGCCCGTGCGCGGGGCGGTCGCGGTGGAAGCGCTCATGGGCGGGCCTCTCTGGGTCGGGACGGGAGTGCAGCCGAAGCTAGGGCGACGTCGGCACCGCCTTCATCTCGGCGGAAACGCGCCGTCGCGATGCGTCACGGTCCGTCACGACGCGACACGGGGAGTCACAGTCGCCCGCCGGCGGAGGCTCGGGCGCTACCGTGCGCTCGGTCACGGGG
>NZ_JARHXC010000127.1:0-326 GCF_029222405.1 Microbacterium sp. Kw_RZR3
CGCGGCGATCGCTGCCGTCGCCCACGCCGAGGGGCTCAGCATCAACACCGACTTCGGCGGTCACGGCGTCGGCCGCACGATGCACGGCGACCCGCACGTCGCCAACGACGGCAAGGCCGGGCGGGGTTACCCCCTGCGCGCCGGCCTGGTCGTCGCGCTCGAGCCGTGGTTCCTCCAGACGACCGACGAGCTCGTGACCGATCCGGACGGCTGGACCCTCCGCAGCGCCGACGGTTCCCGCGGCGCGCACTCGGAGCACACCGTCGCGATCACCGCAGACGGACCGATCGTGCTCACCGACCGGTCGTTCCTCGGCGTCGACTGAC
>NZ_JARHXC010000128.1:0-6513 GCF_029222405.1 Microbacterium sp. Kw_RZR3
CGCGGGCCACGGACGAATCCTGTGGACAACACTCCTCCCCCTGCATGCGCATGTAAGAATGCATACCCGCCACAAAGGACACGCATGCTCCCGACACTTCGCCTCTCCGTTCCGTCGGCGTCGTCAGACGACGACAGCGACCGGGGATTCGCTCCTCGATGCCCGTCCTGCCTCACGGCCATGGTCGAGACCTGTTCCGGTCGCCTCGCGCACTGGTCCTGCGCGCACTGCGGACATATCCGCATCTCGTGATGCTGCCGCTACGCTGACCCCGTGGTCGTCAGCCTCCTCATCTCCGTCGCCGCCGTCGTCTCGGCGGTGCTCGTGGGGTTCGTCGCCCGCCGCATCCTCGGAACCGCCGTCGGGTGGCCGCGAAGCATCGTCGTCGGGCTGCTCGTCTTCTTCGTCGGCGTCCCCTTCGCGGAATGGACCCTCCGGCAGACGGGCACATCTCCGGACGCCTCGGGAAACGTCGGTCTGTGGCTCGCCCTGATCGCCCTCGCCATCGCCTGGGCCTTCGCGATCGGCGTGGCGGCACTGGTGGCGAGCGAAGCGATCTTCCCCACACGTCCCCTTCCCAACCCCGTCGATCTCGTCCGGGCCGCACTGCGGCAACGCAAGCGCACGCGGCGCTATCTCGAGATCCTGGCGATCGCTTCCCGACACGGCGTGGGCTGGCTGTTCCACGGCGGTCACGCACGAGTGGAACAGGAGCTGAGCACCGCGGAGGAGCGCGCCAACGCGATCGTCGCGACCATCAACGACGCCGGCGTCAGCTTCGTCAAGCTCGGTCAGGTGCTCTCGACTCGCCGCGACCTCATCCCCGAGCCGTACCTCAGCGCACTGTCGACCCTGCAGACCAAGGCGACGACCCTGCCCTGGGAGACGGTGCGCGAGGTGATCGAGACCGACCTCGGCACCTCGATCGACGAGGTCTACGCCGAAGTCGATCGTGCGCCGCTCGCGGCCGCCTCGGTGGCTCAGGTCCACCGAGCACGGCTGCTCGACGGGACGGAAGTGGTGGTGAAAGTGCAACGTCCCGCCGCGCGTGCGCAGGTGGAAGCGGATGCCGACATCATCGGGAGACTCGCGCATCGCGCCGAGGTCCGCACGCGGGTGGGGAAAGACCTTCACATCGCGTCGGTCGCGCGGGGCTTCACCGCGACGCTCCTGGAGGAGCTCGACTATCGCATCGAGGCGCGCAACACCGACATGATCCGTTCCACCCTCGAGCGCATCGACAAGGCGGAGCCCGATCGCCGGGGTCTCGTCTCGGTGCCACGGGTCTTTCCCGACGCGAGCGGGCCGCGGGTTCTGACGATGGACCTGGTCGACGGCGCCGCGTTGAGTGATTCCGCCGAGGCTCTCGCGACGCTGGGACCGGAGCAACGGGATCGGCTCGCCCAGGTGCTCATGTCCACGGTCATCGAGCAGATCCTCGTGTACGGCGTGTTCCACGCCGACCTCCACCCGGGCAACGTCCTCCTGAAGGGCGACGGCACCCTCGGACTCATCGACTTCGGCGCGGTGGGGATCATCGAACGCAGCCGACGCGAGCACATGACGGCCCTGCTCCTGGCCGCGCTGAGCGAGAACGACGTGGCGGCGACCGATGCTCTGCTCCTCATCGTCGACGCCCCCGACGACGTCGATCTCGAAGCATTCCGGCACGACGTGGGAATCGTGCTCACAACCGAACACCTGCGAACGGGCGGCCAGGGGTCGATCTTCACGCGCATGGTCGACGTCATCCGTCAGCATCGCATCGCCCTGCCCGGCGAACTCGCGTCGGCCTTTCGCAGCTTCGCGACCCTCGAGGGGTGCCTGCGCGTGATCGTCGATGACTTCGACATGGTGGGGCGCGCGTTGCCGCTGATGCCGACGCTGCTGCGGCGAACCCTGTCCGTGACGCGACTGGCGACGGACCTCCAAGCTGCGACCGTGATCTCGATGGCGCGCATCCAGCGCATGCCTCGGCGCCTCGAGGCTCTCCTCACGGGAATCGAGAAGGGCTCGATCGGCGTCACCCTCCGCTCCGAGGAGGGGAAGGATGCCGGCGGCATCCTGAACCGGGTCACGGCCGAGGCCGCATCGACTCTGGTTTCCATCGCGGCGGTGGTGATCGCCGTCGTCCTCATCATTTCCGGCGGAGGTCCGGTCCTCGGCGGATCCGTGACCCTCTTCGCGGTCCTCGGCGCCGTGATCGGGTTGTTCGGCTTCCTCGGGCTGCTCCGCATCGTGCGACGGACATTCGGCGGGCGCGGCTGAAGAATCGACGATCTTTCGTCGCGCCGATGCGCCCACAGGACACCGGGCGCCGCTACTGTGAGCAGCAGTCACCTCGTCGTTGCACCACCCGGACTCCAAAGGAGAAGTCCCATGGTCGTCACATTCCTGGTCGCCCTGCTCGCGTGGATCGTCATCTCACTCGGCGCCGGCATCGGCCTCGGCCGCATGATGGCGCGCGCCGAGACGGAGGACGGCCGCGTGCCGCCCCTGGCCGGTCGAACGGCCGGCACCACCGCCGCGCGACTCTGATCTCACCCGCTCCCTCCACGAAGGAGGGGCTCGGGCTTCGGGCCTACCGTGAGGCATGCCCATTGCCCGTGCGGTCGCTCGTCGCCGCCGAACAGCCATGACGACCGCGGCAGCCTACCTCATCGCCCTGGCGACGATCGTGTTCTGGCCCGAGCATGTGGATGCCTGGGCGGCCAGGTGGTATCCCGAACTGATCCGATCCGCGCCGTCCCTCTTCCCATTCGGAGTGGATGCCACGCTCAACGTGATTCTATTCCTCCCGTTCGGCGGCCTCTTGAACAGCGTTCTCCCACGGCGCCCTCTCAGCGCGATCGGACTCGCTTGGGTGACGTCGTTGCTCATCGAGATCGCGCAAGGGCTCTTCCTGCCCGGCCGCACGTCCAGCGCCATCGATGTAGCGGCCAACACCCTCGGCGCGGCTCTGGGGTACGCAGCAACGGCGCTCGTCAGGTGGCAGCGGCGAGAACGTTCGAAACGCCGACTGACGACGACGGCGACCGCCGATTCCGCCGACACAACGAGCGCGAGCCCCGCGGCGTGACGCTCCGTCGATCCGCCGGCGCTCAGCCGGGGGTACGGGTCGATTCTCGATACTCTCTGCGTGTCAGCGGCCGAACGGGGCCATGGCCTGTCCCGCCCGAGCCGAGCAGATCAGACGCGGCCTCGGCGATCGCATCAACGGCACTCGTGGCGCTTCTCTCGAAGTCGGCCCACACCGCGGGTCCCTGTCCGATCGGGTCGACGATGTCGTCTTCGCTTCGATCGACGTGACGCTCCACGGCGCGAACGCGGGCGACGGCGGAGAGCAGCGCCGGCCATGTGGCCGGAGCGTCCGTCGAGCGTGCCGCGCCGACGAGTCGCGCGAACTCGCGAACGGTGAAGACCGTCGCCATCAGGTCGGGCCGCATTCCCAGGACCACCCGCCGGTGTGTGCGCTCCGCACACAGCACCGTGGTTCCCGGGCGGAGCATCTGCTCATTCAAGAGCCGCGTGCGATGCTCCTCGAGCGAAAAGCCCTTCGCCAGCGCGAGGCTGCGTGCGCCCGCCTCAGCGCGGAGACCCGATCGGGCCGCGGTTCCCGCGCTCTCGAGGTCGACCCTGCCGGACCCCTTCTCCGCGAGCCGCTGACGTAGGAGGTTCTCGATGAACGGCGACCGGATCGCATTCGCCGTGCAGACGACGATCACGTGCGGCGCGAGCAAGGAACGTGGCGAGGACATCGAGGGTCTCCTTCCGCGTGGCGCCTCCACGCTCCCCCAGTCAAACGCAGGTTGCTCACGGCGGACCGCCACCGCCGTCCTCCCCACGAAGGACGAATTCTGGGGTGAAATCAGTGCGGCGTGACGCGTGACCATCCCGTCGTCGACCGCTTCGCGCGCGCATCGTCGAAGCGCGACAGCGGCGCCCTTCCCGACGCCACGCGACTGCCCTGTGCCCCCTCACCCCGCGTCATTCCGAAGCGCCGCGGCGATATCGCGATCCTCACGCAGAAGCCTGCCGAGAACACGCGCCGCCGCGGCGTCGATCGCAACGGTGCGTCCGGCTCCGAATTCGAGGGCGACCCACGTTTCGCGGTCGTCGGGGCCGCGGACGAGGCCCACTTCGATGTCGGTCACCGTGCCACCGCCGACGAACCCCTCCCGAACGCGCGCCGGAAAGCCCGTACCGGCGCTTCGATGCACCTCATCGTCCGGGTGGACGGTGTGACCATGCTCTGTCGTGCACCACACGAAGGCGCACTTCTCCGATCCCGGAGAATGCGCCGCGGGGATTGAGTTCATGCCTGACACCTCTCTCGCTGAGTCGTCGCTGCGCGACGACCCGATCATCGGTGGGCACGCACAAAGTGAACCACGACCCTCCGACATCGAGGTCAACGCCCGGGCGCAACCCCTCCTGGCCGCTCGGGAATCAGCTCATCCAGAGACAGATCGAGCACTTCCGCCAGCACGACGAGCGTCCTCAGACGGGGATTGGCGGGAGTCCCCGGATTGGACTCGCCTTTCTCGAGCTTGCGGTACGTGAAGGTGGCAAGGCCCGCCGCGTGGGCGACGTGCTCTTGGGAGAGTCCGCGCGTCGCGCGGGCGCGAAGAAGTCGCTTTCCCAGTTCCTGGGCGAAGTCGTTCCACGGGTCCGGCGCATCGTTCATCTCCCCAGCTTGATCCGCAGGCTACGCGCACATGAACATGTTTACATGTTGTAGCGACCATCAGCCTCGACGGGTCGTCACGCGAGGCGCGGGTGAAGGATCCCGAGAGTCGGGTGAGCGTTCAGGGGATCAGTGTCGAGCGCCGTCGGCGGGCTGAGCAGGACGCGAGAGTTCGCGCGGTCGGCCCCGGGAATCCGTCGACACCGGCGACTTCACCCGGACTCGGGCCCGTTCGAGCCGATCGAGACCGCGCCCGGCGAATGGCACAGTTCCGAGGCCCGCCGCATTCCTCCCGACCCCGCGGCGGCCCCTTCTCGGCCCTCGGCCGCCGTCAGTGGAGCGTTCATGAACTTCGCCGTCTCAACCGTGACTTCACCACCTCCCGCGTCACCCTCGCTCCCACGGCGTGCTCCGGGAACGTCGTGGGAGCGCCGGTACGCCACGATCCTCGTCCTCGTCGACACGGCCGTCGTGCTGGCCGCGGTCTTCGGGGCACAGCTGCTCTGGCTCGGACCTCATCCGATCGAGGTCAGCGCACTACCCGTGAGCTACACGGCCGTTTCCGTTCTCCTCTCCGCAGCGTGGCTCATCGCACTCGCGCTGAGCGGGAGCAGGCATCGTCGGGTTGTCGGACACGGCATCGCCGAGCATCGACTGATCATCGGGGCGTCGCTACAGCTGTTCGGCCTGATCGCGATCGGGGTCTACTTGGGAGGTATTGACCTGTCGCGCGGGTACTTCCTCCTCAGCCTGCCGGTCGGGACGGCCGTCCTGGTCGGTATGCGAACGGCCTGCCGGTCATGGCTCGTACGCCGGCGACGACACGGCGCGATGACGACGCGAGTGATTCTGGTGGGCGGGCAGCAGGAGAACTCCCGCGTCGCCGCCGAACTCCGACGTCGACCGGAGGTCGGGTTCGTCGTCGTCGGCGTTCACACCCTCACCGACGACGCGACCGACGGCGGGTGGGACGGGGATCAGTCACGCCTCCTGCGCGAACGGCTCCAGGATCTCGACGCCGACAGCGTCCTGATCACCGGCAGCGCACATCTCGAACCGCAGGACATCCGTCGGATCGGGTGGGGCCTGGAGCCGGGACGCGAGCACCTCATCGTCGCCCTCAATCTGGTCGACGTGGCAGGACCGCGCATCCACACGCGACCGATCGCCGGTCTTCCTCTCGTACACATCGAGACACCTCAGTACTCCGTCGCGCAACGAGTCCTGAAACGCGCGTTCGACATCGTCGGCTCGGCGACGTTGATCCTGCTCCTCTCACCCGTCCTGCTCACCGTGGCCGCCCTCGTGCGGATGTCGGGCCCCGGGCGCGTCCTCTTCCGCCAGCAGCGGGTCGGCCAAGGCGGAGCGCACTTCGGAATGCTCAAGTTCCGCTCGATGGTCGACGGTGCCGACGCGCGCCTGCGTGAGCTGCTGATCGAACAGGGAAGAGACGGGACGCCCCTGTTCAAAGTCGAGAACGACCCGCGCGTGACACCGATCGGACGGTGGCTGCGTAAGTACTCCCTCGACGAACTGCCCCAGTTGTTCAACGTCCTCCGCGGTCACATGAGCCTGGTCGGGCCCCGCCCGCAGCGCGATGCGGAAGTCGCGTTCTACGACGACGACGCTCGCCGGCGCCTCATCGTCCGACCGGGGATGAGCGGACTGTGGCAAGTGAGCGGTCGGTCGGCACTCGCGTGGGACGACGCCATCCGACTCGATTTGTTCTACGTCGAGAACTGGTCGCTCGTCGGCGACATCGTCATCCTGGCGCGAACCTTCAAGGCGGTGGTCGCTCCGGGGGCGACGGCGCACTGACGAGAGCA
>NZ_JARHXC010000129.1:0-18207 GCF_029222405.1 Microbacterium sp. Kw_RZR3
CGCGGTGACCATCGAGTTCGGGAAGACCCTCTCGGCGCGAACGACCCCGATCCCGGGGCTCATCCTCCTCGATCTCCCCGTGCACGGGGATGCGCGGGGATGGTTCAAAGAGAACTGGCAGCGCGAGAAGATGCGGGCCGCGGGGATCGATCTGCCCGACTTCGGTCCGGTGCAGAACAACATCTCGTTCAACGATGCGGTCGGCACCACCCGTGGCATCCATGCCGAGCCCTGGGACAAGTACGTCTCGGTCGCGACGGGCCGGATCTTCGGGGCCTGGGTCGACCTGCGCGAGGGCGACACCTTCGGCGCGGTCTTCACCGCCGAGCTCGACGCGTCGACGGCGATCTTCGTCCCGCGCGGCGTCGGCAACTCCTACCAGACGCTGGAGCCCGACACCGCGTACACCTACCTCGTCAACGACCACTGGTCGCCCGACGCGACCTACACGTTCCTCAACCTCGCGGACGAGACGGCTGCGATCGCGTGGCCGATCCCGCTGGACTCGGTCGAGATCAGCGCGAAGGACCTCCAGCACCCGCGGCTCGACGAGGTCGTGCCGATGCCGCCCGCCAAGATCCTCGTCACGGGGGCGGACGGCCAGCTCGGGCGCGCGTTGCGCGCGGAATTCGGTGATCGACCGTGGATCGAGTACGCCTCCCGCGCCGATCTCGATCTGACCTCCCCCGACCTGGATGCCGCGCGCCGCTGGCGCGACTACCGCACCATCATCAACGCCGCCGCCTACACGAAGGTCGATGCCGCGGAGACGCCGGAAGGTCGCGTCGAGGCTTGGAAAGCCAACGTCACCGCGGTGGCCGCGCTGAGCCGTGTGGCCACCGCACACGGCATCACCCTCGTCCACATCTCGAGCGACTACGTGTTCGACGGGACGAAGGACGCGCCCTACACCGAGTCCGACCCGCTCTCGCCCCTCGGTGTCTACGCGCAGACGAAGGCGGCCGGCGACGCGATCGTCTCCGTGGTTCCGCGACACTACATCGTGCGCACCAGTTGGGTGATCGGCGAGGGCAACAACTTCGTCCGCACGATGGTCGACCTCGCCGAGCGCGGGATCGATCCGCGGGTGGTCAACGACCAGGTCGGACGGCTGACGTTCGCCACCGACATCGCGGCGAGTGTCCGCCATCTCGTGGAGTCCGGGGCCCCCTACGGCGTGCACAACGTCACGAGCGTCGGGGAGCCGGCCGCGTGGCACGACGTCGCCCGCGAGGTGTTCCGGCTGACGGGGCACGATCCGGACCGCGTGGCAGGTGTCACGACCGACGAGTACCATGCCGCATCGACCGCTCCGATCTCGCCGCGGCCACGGAACAGCGTGCTCGAGACGAGCGTCCTCGAGGTCACGTGGCAGGAGCGTCTGGCGGAGTACCTCTCCTCCGTGCGGAGCTGAGTCCCGGACGTCGGTCTGCCGTCCCGCCTCCGGCGGCTCTCAGGAACCCGCACGGTAGGATCGAAGGCGATGTCACGCGCAAATGAAGAGGCTACGCTTCGCCTGCAGCGGCTCGCGGCGACCCCGCTGAAGCCGGTCGGCGCCGTCAGCGGTACCGGAGCATGGTGGGGAGCGGTCCGCGCGATCTTCTCCCACCGCGAGATGCTGGGCCTTCTCGTCCGCCGTGATCTCAAGGCCCGGTACAAGGATTCCACTCTCGGCTTCTTCTGGTCGCTGATCCGTCCGCTGATCCAGCTGGCGGTGTACTTCGTCGTCATGGGGCAGTTCCTCGGCGCGGCCAAGAGCATCCCCGACTTCGCCGTCTACGTGTTCGCGGGCTTGTCGGCGATCGGTCTTTTCACCGAGATCGTCGTCGGGGGAACCGGATCGGTGCTCACCAACGCGGGCCTGGTCAAGAAGGTCTACCTCCCCCGCGAGGTGTTCCCGCTCTCGAGCGTGGGCTCGGCCCTGTTCAACTTCTGCATCCAGCTGATCGTCCTGATCGGTGCGACATTCCTCGTCGCCAAGCCGCCGTTCCACCTTCAGCTGGTCTACGCGGTCCCGTCCGTGATTCTCATCGTGATCTACGGCACCGCGTTCGCGCTTCTCTTCAGCGCGGTCAACGTATACCTCCGAGACGTGCAGTACCTCGTCGAGGTCATCACGATGCTGCTGTTCTGGGCGAGCCCGATCGTCTACTCGTGGCAGATGGCCAAGACGCTGATCCCGTCGCCGATCGTGCTCGAGGTGTACACCAACAACCCGCTCACGCTCGCCGTGCTCGGCTTCCAGCGCGCGTTCTGGGTCGCCGGCGACACCGCGGAGTGGCCCGCCGACCTCCTCATGCGCATGGGCATCGCCGGCGTCATCGGCGTCGTGCTCCTGCTCGTGTGCCACCGCGTCTTCATCCGCCTGCAGGGCAACTTCGCCCAGGAGCTGTGACCTCATGACCACTCCCCCCGTCCTCCCCCCGGAGAATGCCCCGCGCCCCGAGGTGGCGCGCATCCGCGGTGTCTCGAAGAAGTTCACGATCCGCAAGGACTCCTCGATCAAGGAGCGCGTGGTCACCCTCGGTCGTGCCGGGCGCCGCCACAAGAAGGAGTTCTGGGCGCTGCGCGATGTCGACCTCGACATCTACGCCGGCGAGACGATCGGCCTGATCGGCCACAACGGCTCGGGCAAGAGCACTCTTCTGAAGGTCATCGGCGGCATCGTCGACCCCACCTCGGGAACCGTCGAAGAACGTGGCCGCCTCGCGGCGCTGCTCGAACTCGGTGCGGGCTTCCACCCCGACCTCACCGGCCGTGAGAACGTGTTCCTCAACGCGTCGGTCCTCGGGCTCAGCCGTGAGGAGACCGAGGCACAGTTCGACGACATCGTCGCTTTCGCCTCGATCGGCGACTTCATCGACACCCAGGTGAAGTTCTACTCCTCCGGCATGTACGTGCGGCTCGCCTTCGCCGTGGCCGTGCACACCGATCCGGATGTCCTTCTCGTGGACGAGGTGCTCGCCGTCGGTGACGAGGCGTTCCAGCGCAAGTGCATGGACCGCATCCGCGACTTCCAGAAGGAAGGGCGCACGATCATCCTCGTGACGCACTCGCTCGACCAGGTGGTCGAGCTCTGCGGACGGGCGGTGCTCCTCCACCACGGTGAAGTGCTCTTCGACGGCGCGCCCCCGACCGCGGTCGCTCGATTCCGCGATCTGCTCGAGGAACGACGGGTCGCCGAGCGGGACGCGGCCGACCCGGGTGCGCCGCGCCCCCAGGGATCGGTCGACAGCGTGCGCGCCGTGGTCGTGGGACGCGATCCCGGCGAGTCGCTCCACCCCGGTGACGACCTCGAGATCCATCTGACGCTCTCGTCCTCGCACCTGGACAAGTGGGGATGCCGCGTCCAGATCGACGACCACATGGGTCACAAGATGTTCGTCACCGGCACCGACTGGCTGAAGACGCCCGTCGACCCGATGACGGGGTCCGCGGACGTGTCGTTCGTGCTGAAAGATCCGCCGCTCGCCGGCGGGAAATACTTCATCAACGCGACGCTCATCGACGGCCACGGCAATGACCTGCACAACATCATGCAGGCGACCTCGTTCAACGTCGAGTTCGACCCCCGCGCCACGGGCTACATGCGCATCGACGTCGAGGGGTCCGCGACCTCGGGACGCTGATTCCGCGCCGCGGCCCGGTACGGATGGTCGAACCCGGGCACAGCGGGCGTGTCGGGATGAGACATCGACGTACGTACCCGGCGACCGCGACACACATCGGCCCGCGCGACGGTGTCAGGCGCGCGGCGACCTCACGTGCGCGACGGCGCCACGCGCGGCGGTGTCACGCGCCTGACTGCGCCACGCGGAGCGGCCTCACGCGCGCGGCGGCCTCACGCGCGCCGCGGCCTCACGCACGCGGAGCGAACGGCGACCGCGCCATCAGCTCGGTGATCGTCGACGCGTCGCCCCAGATGCCCGGCGAGTCGTAGGGACGATCGGGGAACGCCCCGTACTGCAGCGTGACGTCGAGACCGTTCTCGGAGATGAAACGCTCCACGCGGCTGGCGAGCGATTCCGGCTCGCCGGATGCGACGTTCACGATGCCGGTGAGGCCGTCCTCCGTCGCGGCGACGGCGATCTGGCGACCGAGTTCGGCGACGTCGATGAAGTCGTACAGGGTGCGCCCGGTCGTGAAGGGGAAGACCGTGTCACCGCGATCGGCGGCTTCGAGGAGCTTGGCGAAGATCGACCGGTTACGGCGGTCATCTCCGAGGATGTAGTACGCCCGGAGCCACACGAGCTGGGCGCGGTCACCGATGGTGAGGGTCGCGGAGCGTCGCAGTGCGTCTTTCGCGATGCCGTAGAGGGTCACGGGGTTCGTGGGCGTCTCCGCCGTCACCGCGCCCTCCCAGTAGCCGATCTCGTGCATCGACCCGAGCGCCGCGATGCGCGACACCCCGGCATCGACCAGGCTGGTGAGGAACCGATAGTGATCCGACAGCCGCTCGAGGTGCGACGGGGCGTTGTGCACGAAACCGTCCTGCCACGCGAGATGGATCACCGCGGCGATCCGTTCGACGGGGGCGACGGTCGAGATGTCGAACGACGGGTCGAGCACGTCGGCCTCGATGACACGGGCTTCCGCTCCGAGGTCGCCCTCGCGCTGCTGGCGAACGATCGCCACGGCCTCGAAACCGAGCGCGGCCACCGCGCGCGTGACGTGTCGGCCCACGTAGCCACCGGCACCGGTGATGACGACGATCTTGTTCACGACGACCTCCTGGGCTCTACCGTACGACGCCGATGACGACGAGCGCCGTCGTCACGATCAGCAGAAGCACGAGCGGAAGGAAGCGCGCCCGCACCAGCAGGCCCGCACCGCCCCCGCTCGGTGCCACCGGGTCGACTCCTCGGATGCGCGCCAGCCATCGTGGCATCCAGTTCTTCAGATCCAACGCCGGCTTCTCGATCAGCATGTAGCTGAGGTACGCGTAGACGTGCACCACCACGATCACCACGAGCAGGTAGCCGAAGGCTCCGATCCGCTCGGGGAGGCCGTACTCCGCGGCGAGGAACATGACCGGCCATCCGGCGATGTAGATGCCGTAGGAGAGGTCGGCGTGGCGGTCCCAACGCGACAGGGCCGTCACCCGGGTGCCGAACCAGATCAGCCCGTAGGCGAACGCGTACTGACCGAAGAGGAACCAGCCCCCGCGCCACCAGCACAGCGCCGCGATGACCAGCATCGCGATGCCGAGCCGGTCGTCGAACGGGACCTTCTCGATGTAGAGCTGAACGAGAGTGCCGAAGGCGAAGGGGGCGACCAGCTGTAGGACCTGCGGATTAGAGAACGTCTGGATGACGGAGCCGAGATCACCGACGTGCAGCGCCTGGAACGTGCTGAGCAGGAGAAGTCCGCCCGCGACCATCGCTCCCACGATGCGCGCACGGAGCGCCCCGATGAGGCCCAGGGCCAGAATGCCGAGGTAGCACGCGAACTCGTACATGAGCGTCCACGCGGAGCCGTTCCACGTGTTGTAGCCGACCTGGACGGCGTGGGTGCTGCCGCCGGTGCCCGCGATCGCCCACTGGTTCAGGATGAGGGTGAAGTTGTTCGCGACGTAGTCCCACGGCGAGTTGTCGGGGAAGGAGAGGAAGCCCTGGAACGTGCCCTGGGAGTGGTGCCAGGCGAGAGGAGCCAGCATGAACGCCGTCACGACCAGGATCAGGAACCACGCCGGGTAGATACGGGCGACGCGGTGCCAGAGGTAACGGAACGGCGAGCGCGAGCGGACCATGCTCCGCGTGATCAGCATCCCGGAGAGGAAGAAGAACCCCGTGACGGCGACGCCGCCGAGAGAGGTCTCCGCCCCCCATTGCGCGCCGATGTCGACGCCCCCGAAGATCCCCGCGACGGGGCCCGCGTGGCTGAAGATGACCATGAAGGCCATCGCCCATCGGAGGAAACCGATGGAGTTGTGACGCGGATCGAACGCCTCTCCCAGACTGCGCACCGCGATCACACGCCGAGGGGATAGCCGAATTCCTCGGCACCCTCCCACGTCGCGGCCGGGATGTTGGTGTACACCGGCTCGGCACCGGCGAAGAAGTTGCGGATGGAAGCGAGCACGTCCAGGGAATCCGTGTCGATCTCGACCGTGAAACCGTTCCAGTGCGCCGTGCACATCTCGTACGCCTGCGATCGGATGGCGACGGTGACGACGCTCGGGTCCTGGTCCTCCCAGTCGATCGTCGGATCGATGACCGCGTAGCCCCCGCGGGCGGCGGCGGCGAGGACCAGCGCCGCGACGGCACGAACCTGGGCCTTCTCGAGCACTCCCGAACGCAGGAACCCGTCGACGCTCCACCGGAACATGGGCGACCGGTGGTTGACGATGTGCTGGTTGCTCCAGTCGGCGATGTCGCTCTGCGAGATCACCCCGGCGGCGAGGGTCGACCCGCGACCCGCGTGATAGACGAACGCCCCCTGAGCGAGAAGGTGCTGGTACCCCGCGCTCGTCGCGCGGGCGGACCAGTCCGACTCCTCGCCGTATCCGCGGCCGAAGACCGGGTCCATGAGCCCGACGGTGGGAAGGACCGACACGGGGACGATCATCGCGAACGAGATCCCCGCGGGGATCTCCAACGCCTCGGAGGCGAACTCGTCCGAGAGAGCCTCGCCGATGAGATCGGCGACCTCCGGGGTCTCGACGTACAGCTCGGTGCCGTTGGGGAGCGAGTACGGGTCGACGTTGGTCGACCACGCCGTCACCGAGGCAGCGGCAGGAGAGGCCGACACCACATCGAGCAGCACCTTCACCGAGTTGCGGGAGTAGATGACGTCGGAGTTGGAGATGATCACGTAGTCGTACCCGAGCCGCTGCGCGGTGGCGAGACCGAGGTTGACGTTGCGCGGAATCCCCTGGTTGCGGGGAGAGCGGTAGAAGACGGCGCCGAACTCTGCGGCGAGCTCGGCCAGGTACGCGCTGAACCCGGGCTCAGGGCTGCAGTCGTCGAGGACCAGCACATCGAGGTCGAAGCCCTCGCGATCGAGGTGGGCGATCGACTCGAAGGTCCGCCGCGCGAAGTCCCGACCGTTGTAGAAGGTGACGGCGAGCAGGATCCGGGGCGTCGCCGCGGTCACTGCCCCATCATCCTTCGCGCCCGGCGCGCCACGACGTAGAGCGCGTGATTCTTGCGGAACACGTGCTCCATCTTGCGACGGGGGTCGAGGAGCTGCTTGAGGGACACGATCTCCAACTGCAGCTTGGCGATCTGCTCCTCGCGCTCGAGCAGACCACGGGTCAGCTCGATGACGCGCCGATTGGCGATCTCGGCATCCTGCAATGCCCGCTCCAGCGACACCGCGCCAACGGCCTCGGCGGTCAGCTCCTGGTTCTTCCCCATCGCCAACACCTCTTTCTAATTCTCTTGGCACGCCCCCGGCGCGGCACGGGGCCGCAGTGAGGGGTGTGCCGACTCGGTGGCCGGAAACACTCGGGGTGGGCCTGCCGGAAAACGGCGGTGGAGGGGAGAGACTCCGTCTTCCACATCGGGTCGTAGATTAGCATCCCTACGTGAGCGCCCCCTGGCGACGGCCGCGATCGCGGGCGAACTTCACCCGGCGACCGATACGGTGCCCCGTTCGAACTTCTGAGTGACCTTGCCGCCGCTCTTCACCGCCGGAGCAAGAGGCAGGCCGTAGCGGCCCGTCACTCCCCCTGCGGCGTCCCAGGTCGCGAAGACAGGGGGTGTGATCGCCAGGGCGCCCGCAGACGGGCGCCAGATGATGGTCCCGCGTTCGAACGGCAGACGGCAGTACGAGCCAAAGCACGACTCCACCCGGGTCGGCAGCCCGAGCGTTCCCGCGGGCCCGCCGGAACTCATCCACACGTCACGGTAGGCACCGTAGACGGGGAGGATGCCGGCCGACGGCGACCCGGTGAGTGTGCCGCCCTGGAAGGCCTGGTAGCAGGTCACCGGGAGGCAGACCATCGCGGCGGTCGGCGCCCCGAGGCGGCCATTCTCGGACCCACCGGCTTGCCACGGAGCCAGGAACCAGCCCGACACGATCACGGCCCGTGAACCAGGGGTCCACACGATCACGCCGTTCTGGAACACCTGCGAACAGCTACGACCGTTGCACGACTCGTTGCTCTGAGGCCGTCCCAATTGCCCCTTGGCTCCGCCCGCACGGTTCCACACGCTCTGGTACTCCCCCGCCACGGCGACGAGATCACCGGAGGGGGCGGTGGTGAGCACCCCGGTCTGGAACGCCTGGGTGCAGATGCCGGCGGAGCAGGTTGGGGTCGAACGCGGTCCGCCCAGTCGCCCGTCTCCGGCACCCTGCGCCTGCCAGGCCGCGAGGTAGCGCCCCGTCACGGCGACCGCACCGTACTTCGGAGTCCACCCGATCACGCCCTTCTGGAAGGACTGTGAGCAGTTGACCCCGTTGCAGGACTCCGAGCTGGTCGGGAGGCCGAGCGAACCCCCCGGCCCGCCGGACTTCGACCAGAGATCCCGATACGCGCCATACACGGCGAGCACCCCACCCGCGGGCGATCCCGACAGGGTCCCGCCCGTGAAACGCTGGTAGCAGGTCGCGGGGATGCAGGACATGTCAGCGAGGGGTCGACCGAGACGTCCCTTCTCGAAGCCGGCCGCCGACCACGCATCGAAGAACCACTTCGTCGTGATAAAGGTGCCCGCGGACGAGGTGTCGATTCGCGCGGAGCCGAAACGCTGACTGCACGCACCAGACGAATCGCAGGTCTGCGGTCCGGCGGGGCCACCGACGCCGGCGGGGCCGCCCGCGCGCAGGTACTTCGTCGCGATGGGTTCGGGCACGACCTGCGCGCTGTCGCGGCCCGACGAGGCGATGAGTCCGCCTCCGAAACGTTGGGTGCACCCGGCGGAGACGCACGATGCGTCGCTTCGCGGGAAACCGAGCGAGCCGCCGCTGGCGCCGGCCTGGACCCAGGCGCTGAAAATGGGCTCGGTCACCGCCGTCGCGGAGCCGCCCGAGAAGAGCGCACCGTGGGCGAACATCTGCGCGCACTGGGAACCGCTGGAGCAGACCTCCGGACCCCGGGCTGCGCCCAGCGCGATTCCGCCGGAGGACGGCCAGACACTCTCGACGTGTCGGCCGACGAGGTTCCCGCCGGTCGGATCGGCCGCCATCACCCCGCCGTCGAAGGACTGCGTACAGGTCATGTCGCTCTGACACACCACGACTCCGGTCGGTCGACCGACCTTGCCGTCGATGAAGCCGAGATTGCGCCACATCGACTCGATGACCGTCGGTACGCCGAAGACCCCGCGACCCGGGAACCAGAAGATCGTGCCGTTGCGGAACGACTGCTGGCAGTAGGTGCCGAAACACTGCTCGACGGAGGTCGGCGAACCCAGGAGACCACCCGCGCCACCCAGGGACGCCCACACACGCGCGTACTCACCGGAGACCGGGGATGCCGTCGGGCTGCCGAACCAGTCCGTGTACAGGCGCCAGAAGTTTCGATTCCCATAGGCCGAGCAGAAGTCGCCCGTGCCGTAGAGGTTGTTGAGCGCCGCCTGATTCGGCGTGTACGGGGTGTAGATGTACAGCGCGCGCGTGGCGTCGTTCTGGATGTTCACGCGTTTGGTGCCGCAGACGCGGTCGTTGTCGGGCGGGGTCGCTTGGTAGAGGATGTTGTTCCACCCCAGCTGATAGCTGTACCAGCGAGGGTTCTTCACGTAGATCTGAAACTGCCGTGACGCGCCGTACACCTGGTAGAAGAAGCCGGCGAAGTTCGGGTCGCAGGCTGCGCCGTCGGGACATCCCTGGCCGAGCGCCGCACGGTACTGGTACGGGGAGGGCGCGGGATCGGTGACCAACGCCTGCTCCTTCTGGAGCATCACGAGGATCACCTTGGGGCTGATCCCGCACGCCTGCGAAACCGCGGCGATCAGCTGGGCCGCGCTCATCGTGCCCCCGCTGAACGCGCGGCAGTACGAATCCGCGCCGAGCGCCGGCGTCGACTGGGCGACATAGTCCTTGAGGCACGGCATCCCCTCGTCGCCCCGGCATGAGGTGACCTTGGAGTCGAGGAAGCTCTGGATGTCGGAGGCCGTCATCGATCCGGCGTCGAAGAAGTTGTCGTCGGAGATCAGGAAGCCGTCTTGGAAGTCACTCGCATTCGCCGCCGTCGCCGACGGGGCCACCGCGGGCGCGAGCACGGGCAGGATTCCGAGAATCAACGCGAACGACGCCAGCGCCGCGAGAGCCCAGGAGAACCGCGCGCGGGCGGGGGTGAAGGTCACGGCTGGGAGACCGTGACGGGCTCGGAGGCCGCCGACGTCCCGGAGGAGCGGTACTCGAGCACCAGCTTCCACTCCCCCGCCGGCGCCGGGATGTCGATGATGCCGCAGTTGACGGCCGCAGGCGTCGCGACCGCATCGACGGATCCGGTCATGATCGCCCCCGTAGCCGATGTGGCGGTCAGCGTGCACACACCGCCTTCTTCGATGAGTCCGGAAACCAGACCGGACGCCGAGATGTTCTGGCCGTCCGCGCCATAGTTGACGATCGTGACCAGGGCCGGCCCGGAACTGGGCGCCACGGGTTCGGGCTGGACCTCGTCCGTCGCCTCCGGCGACGGCGTCGTGGAGGGTGACGGAGATGCCGAGACGGTGGTTGTGGGCTCTGCCGTCGGGGTCGAGGTGGTGGACGAGCCGGGGCGCGACGCGCAGGCGGTCAGCGTCGCGACAAGGGCGATCGCCACGAGGGCACCCTGCAGCCCGCGGGCGCGGGAGGGGACCCGCCCGAAGATCCTCGGCGATCGACCGGAACGTTCATTCACCTCTCCAGTATCACCGTTAACAGAGAAAATGCCCCCCGGACACGCATTTTCCGCTGTGAAGGCGCCCGGTCAGCGTGCGGGCGCCGCTACCGGGTGCGTTCGTCGCCACTCGTCGGCCTCCGCCCCGACGAGGATGCGGACGCCCGTTTGGGGCCGCCAGACCATCAAGCCCCGCTGGAACGGTACCTGGCAGAACGAACCGGAGCAGACCTCCGGCCCGGTGAGCAAACCGAGCTGACCGTCCGGACCGCCACCACCGATCCACATCGACACGTAGGCCGACGAGAGCGAGAGGATGCCGGTTGTCGACGAGGTCAGCGTGCCCTTCTGGAAGACCTGATAGCACGCGGCGGACTGGCACTTCATGGCATCCGAAGGCAGGCCCAGGGAACCGGTCGCGCCGCCGCGCGCCATCCACGCGGGGTAGAACCACTTCTTCGCCACGGGGTAGACCCCGCTGTTCGGCACCCAGACGATGACTCCCCCGACGAACGACGCTTGGCAGTACGACCCGAAGCAGGACTCACCACCCGACACGAGCCCGAGGTCGCCGTCGGGTCCTCCCCAGGCGGTCCAGGTCGCGACGTAGTCCGAGGAGAGCCGCACGATCTGACGACCGTCCGAGGTCAGGACTCCGCCGGTGAACTGCTGCCAGCACGCGGACGACTGGCATCGCATGGCCTCTGTCGGCGTTCCGATCGACCCGGTGATCCCGCCGAGCTCTTTCCACTTCGCCTGGAACCAGGGGTGTACGGGCACTGCGGTGACGCCCTGGCCGGGCACCCAGGTGATCGCCCCACCGGAGAACGGCGTCGCGCAATAGCTTCCGAAGCACGCCTCCGGGCCCGCGACGAGACCCAGCGCGCCGTCCGGGCCGCCGTTCGCCAACCACGTGGTCACGTAGGCGGTGGACAGCATCACGATCTGGGTACCGTCCGAGGTCAGCACGCCCCCGGCGAACTCCTGCCAGCACGCGGAGGACTGGCAGACCATGGGGGCGACCGGCTTGCCGAGCGAACCCGAGGCGCCGCCCAGTTCTTTGTATTTGGCCTGGAACCACGGGTGGACCCCGTCGGGGCTGGTCCCGCACGCGGGTGCCTTGTCACCGGTGCGGACGGTCACCGTCGCCGACGTGGGGCGACCGGCGCTGTCGGTCGACATGTCGTCGACGGACAGCCAGATGTCGCAGGTCGTCCCCTCGGACGACGAGAACCAGTCGCCCTTCACGAGCGCGTACCCGTCGCCGTCGTCCTGCGCGCTCGCGACCGCGTACGACGTCGTGTCGGCGGACTGCTGTTGGGTGATGCGAACCCCGTAGTCCCGGGTGCACACCCACGTGATCTCGCACTCCCGGCCGCGGGTGTAGTACGCGCCGCTCTCGTACGAACCGCGGCCGTTGCGCAGATCGAGGTAGTAGTCCCACCCGTTGGAGTCCCGGACCTTCACCGCGAGGGTGCCGCTGGTCGAAGAGGCCGGGCGCAGCGTGACGGAAGTCGAGGCATCCTGCTCGATCGTCACGAGACTCCCCTCCGGGTATCCGCCGAGCGCGTCGCGGTGCGCCGCGTTGAACAACGGGGAGTCGTACTCGCCGTCGACGACGACGCCCATCGGGTCGTAGATGTCGGCGTACTCGGCGAAGCCGCAGCCGTCCGTCCCCTCCCAGTGCCGCTGCAGCGGGAGACAGGCGTAGTTGTTGGCGTGCCGGAGGCTCAGGTTGTGACCGAACTCGTGCAGGAAAGCCTGACGCTGACCCTGACCCTGATCGAGCAGCGCGATGTTACCGCCGTAGGAGAGACCGCCGCCGACGTTCGCGATCCCCACCGACCCCTGCCAGGCACCCGCGCAGTCGGCCGGGAACACCACGAGGAGGTGGCGTCCTCCGCTGTTCTCGTAACTCGCGGCGCTCCGCCCGGGTGCGATGGCCCGAGCCGCCTCGTTCCAGATGGTCAGGTCGCCGGACGAGCCCGCGAGATCCAGCTGGCAGGTTCCCGCCGTGGTGATCGCGGCACGCGCACCCACGGCCAGGGATGCCACGCGACCGTTGCTGGCCTGGCGCAGGTGATCGGAGGCGTACGAGATCCACGAAGCGACGGTGTCCGCCGACGCGGAGAGACGGGCGTCGTACGCGGGCCCGCCATCGGCGGCGGGCATGCGCACGGTCACCAGCACGACATCGACCGTGTGGGCCAGCCCCGCGGCCGCCTCCTCGATCGGGGAGACCACGGAGAGCTCGCCGTCGGAGATCTCGACCCTGTCGCCGGCGACGGCCCCGATCTCTTGGACGACGTCCGCACCGACGGCCGTGGTATCGCCGGATTCGTCACGCACGAAGAACGTCGACCCGGCCGAGCCCGGCATGTCGGAGAGCTCCACGAGCTCGCCGGTCGCAGAGGCGTCCGCCTCCGAAGGTGCCACCTGGACCGGTGCGGAATCGGTCGGGAGCGGTTCGAGAGCCGCCACCCCGGTCGCGCCGGTCAACGAGGTCAGAACGACGGCGAGGGCGGCGACGCCCGTGAGAACCCGTGAGGCCATGCGGTCAACGTAGCGGTACACCCCGGTCCGCGTCGCGCGCCACTGCTAGCGTCGTCGGGTGAATTCTCGTCTCTCCCCCCTCGTCGACGAACGGGTCGGTCGCTCCTGGACTCTTTTCCTCGACCGCGACGGTGTCGTGAACACCCGCATCATGGGCGGTTATGTCCGCACCTGGGACGAGTTCCACTTCGAACCGGGCGTCCTGGATGCGCTGCCCGTCCTCGCGCGGTGGGCTCCGCGTGTCGTCCTGGTCACCAACCAGCAGGGCATCGGCAAGGGTCTGATGACGGAGGCCGATCTCGCCGAACTCCACGAACGGATGCGGCGCCGCATCGTCGAGGCCGGCGGTCGGCTGGACGGCATCCGGTACTGCCCGCATCTCGACGCCGACGACTGCCCGTGCCGCAAGCCCCGCCCGGGGATGGCTCAGGACGACCTCGCGGAGCACCCCGAGATCGACGGGTCCCTCTCGGTGATGGTGGGTGACACGCCGGGTGACGTGGAGATGGGGCGTCGCCTCGCCGCGGCGAACGGCGGCGGAGCCACCGTGCGCATCGCGACCGAGGCCGACCCCGCGGCCGACCTGACCTACCCGAGCCTCGCAGCCTTCGCCGCGGCGCTCGCTCCCCTCGTCGCGAAGAGTGCGACTCACTCCGCGGAGTAGCCGAACCCGTCTTCGATCGCCTGCATGAGCGAGTGGATGACGACGAGCTCCGACTCCTGCACCCGGTCGGCCCAGCGGCTCGGGCCGAGTGCGATGGTGACGTCGGCCACCTGTCCGAGCGGAGACTCCGCGGTCGCCGACGACGCCACGACGATGCCGCCGGCGGCCTTCATGGCCTCCGCCGCGCGCAGGACGTTCGGGCTCTTGCCGCTCGTGGAGAGCGCGAGGAGAACATCACCCGGGCGCGCGAAGGCCTCCACGAACTTCGAGAACACGAACTCGTAGCCGTAGTCGTTCGCCACGCACGTGAGGTGCGAGGGATCCGAGATCGCCATGGCCCGCAGAGGAGGACGGTTGCCGCGGAAGCGACCGGTCAGCTCTTCGGCGAAGTGCTGAGCGTTCGTCATCGACCCGCCGTTGCCGCAGGCGAGGAGGGTTCCCCCCTGTCGCAACGACGTGATCATGGCATCTGCGGCCCGATCGAAGGCGGCACCGAAGGCGGCGTCTTCGGCGAGCGCCGCCATGCGCTGCGCGTTCTCGAGCAGGTTCTCCTGAAGAACACCCATCTTGTTCCCTTCCTCCGATCCGTCGCGGTTCAGCCGCGGCGGACCTGCTGACCCTGCGACAGGCGCGTGGTGGACACGCCGTCGAGCAGATTGACGATGTGGACGCGTCCGCCCCAGGCCTTGGCATCTTCTCCGCCGACGACCTGGTCGGGGCGGTAGTCCGAGCCCTTGACGATGACGTCGGGGCGGATGGCGCGGATCAGCTCGCGCGGAGTGTCCTCACCGAAGACGGTGACGAAGTCCACGTAGCGCACCGCCTCGAGAACGCTCATGCGGTCCGCCTGGGGCTGGAGGGGGCGCGTCGGCCCCTTCAGACGGGCCGTGGACTCGTCGGAGTTCACACCCACCACCAGGACGTCGCCCAGCGAGCGCGCCTCGCGCAGGAGCGCGACGTGACCCGCGTGCAGGAGGTCGAACACACCGTTGGCGAAGACGACAGTCTTCCCGGCGTCCTTCTCGACGGCGACGAGTTGCGCGAGCTCGTCCCAGTCCTCGATCGTTCCCGGGCGGTCCTCGGGCGAGGATTCCACGAGCAACTCGTTCAGCAGGTCGGCGCGGGAGACGACCGCGGTGCCGGGCCGCCCGCAGGCGATGCCGGCGGCCATGTTGCCCACCTGCACGGCCTGCAGCGTGGTGAGGCCGGCCGCGAGCCCCGCGGCGATTCCGGCGATCATGGAGTCCCCTGCGCCCGAGACGTCCGCCACGAGACGGGCGCGTGTCGGGATGCGCGTGCGGGCGGTCGCCTCGATGACCTCCACTCCGACAGCGGAGAGCGAGATCGCGAGCGACTCGACGCCGTCGATGAGCAGCCGCTCGGCGATCGTGTCGAGGGTCTCGTCGTCGGGCGCGTCGGCGCGCAGACCGGACATCTGCAGGGCCTCGGCGAAGTTCGGCTTCACGATCGTCGCACCGCGGTACTTGCGGATGTCCGTGGACTTCGGGTCGACGACGACCGGGATGCCCAGCCCTTTCGCCAGCTCGATCACCCGCGCGACGAGGTCGTCGCCGAGCATGCCCTTCGCGTAGTCGGACACGACGATGGCCGTGCGGGACGGAGAATCGCCGACGGCCGCGCGGACAGCCTCGAAGGCGGCGTCGACGCCGTCGGCATCCAGAGGGGTGAGGTCTTCACGGTCCACGCGGACGATCTGCTGCATCCCGGCGACGACGCGCAGCTTCTCGATGGTCGGGGCGGTGCCGCGCCGAATGGGCGTCGTGACGACGCCGGTGCCGGAGAGCAGCCGCTCGAGCTCGCGCCCGGCCTCGTCATCGGCCCACGCGGCCACGAGGGTGGTCTGGGTGCCGAGAGCGGCGATGTTCATGGCGGCATTGGCCGCTCCGCCCGCGACGCTGCGATCCTGCCGGACGCGAAGGACCGGGATGGGCGCCTCCGGCGAGATGCGGTCGACGGCTCCCGCGACGTAGCGGTCGAGCATGGCGTCGCCGATCACGACCACCCGAGCGCCCTCGAAGCCGAGGACGTGCTGCGGAGTGATCGGGGGCAATGCGGACATTTGACTTCCAGACGTGGGGCGAGCGAACCGGCGGTCGGCCGGACCGAACGAGCGTAACGGACGGAGCCGGTGGGTTACCGGAGGAGCCCCTCGACGGCCGCGGCGACCTCGTCGGAACGCACCGCACGGATGCAGTGGGGCTCGCGCGCGACGCACTCGTCGACGCACCCCTCCGCCGGGTGCGAGGGCTGGAGCATCGCGCTGCGCGCCGACCACGGACCGAAGCGCTCCGGGGCGTTGTCGCTCCAGGGCGAGCCGGTCGCGGGGTGGCAGGTCACGACGACCGTCGGGACCTCGAGGCTGCTCGAGATGTGCTGCAGGCCCGAGTCGTTGCCCAGGAACACATCGCACCGCGAGATGGCGGCTGCGCTCTCGCTCAGGCTGAGCTTCCCGGCCAGATCGACGGCTCGGATGCCGCGGGCTTCGAGCAGGGCGACGAGTTCTCGGGCGCGGGCGGTGTCGACGCCCCCGCCCAGGATCTGGACCGCGACGGGACGCTCGGCGGAGAGCGTCTGCATCACGTCGGCGAGATCCTCGACGGGCCACTGACGCTTCGCATCGCGCGCACCGATGCCCAGGCCGACCACGATTCCTTCGGTGTCTCCGAGGCCCGCCTTGGCGGTCGCCGCGCGCAGATCGGCGTCATCGAAGAGGCCTCGGCCGACGGGCGGGAGACGGTGATCCTCCCAGGGGAGGCCGAGGTACTCGGCGACGCGTCGCAGCTGCCCGACCGTGAGGCGCGGCGTCGTGCCGCGCGAGATGACGTCGGTGAGCAGCTTGTCCTGCGGGCCGAACCACTCCGGCTCGCGCTCGGGGACCGGAGCGAAGCCGACGACCGAGCGCGCGCGCGACGCGACAGCCAGATACCGGACCGGGGTGTCGTCGAAGTCCCACCGCGGCAGGATCGCGAGGTCGTACCCCCGGAGGCCGAAGCGGCGGAGCCCCTGCCGTGCCGTGAGGATCTGGCGCTTGAGCGCCGACCCCTCCGTCACCGGCGTCCATTCGATGACGCGATCGACGGTCGGCGTCGCGTGGAACATCGTGGCCGGTCCGGGCTTGAGCACGAAGTGGACGGTCGCTTCGGGCCAATGGGCGCGGATGGCGGCGAAGAGGGCCAGCGTGGTGCTGGTGTCGCCGATCTCGTCGCTGCGCAGAACGACGATGCGACGAGGGCGGACCGTCGGATCCCACGGGCGCCGACGACGAGCTCCGAAGAGGCGGGCGAAGGCGGCGGGAGAGAGGGGATCGCGGTGACGGATCGCGTTGATCTGCCAGACGGCCCGGCGGAGGAGTGAACGCACGGGATCGAGCTTAGAGGGCCGCATCGCGCACTCCCTGTGCGCCGCTCACCGCAGCGGTCACGCGGGTCGGCGTGCGCGAGCGCTGCGGGCCGCCGCGTCGAGAACCGCGGCGCGAGCGTCGAAGGAGTGCTCGGCGCGCACCCGAGCCGCGATCTGGGCCAGGTGCTCGGCGTCCGGGAAGATCTCATCGGGGTCCGCCCGGAGGAGCTCGACGAGGTGCGCCTCGTCGCGGTAGACGACCACGGCCCCGCCGAAGATCTCCTCGATTCCGTCGACCTCCTCGGAGATCACTCGACCGCCCATCGCCACGACATCGAACGGGCGGATCGCGATGAACCCCTCGCGCCGCATCGACGGGAACTGGTCGTTGAGCACGACGGATGCCGATTCGTACCGCCGTGGCAGGTCCGCGTGGGGCATGCTCGGGGCGGCGATGGCCGCGTGGGGGATGAAGGTCCGCCAATCGGGGCCGTAGACGCGGACCGGGATCCCGGCGCGGAGGGGGGCGACGACGCTCGGCCGCGCCACGCCGCGAGCTTTGCCGACGAAGACGATCTCGTCGGTGCGCTCGACGCCCTGCGGACGGAACACATCGGTGTCGGTGGCCTCGAGCAACGGCTGCACGTCGATGCCCCAGCGCGCCGTCGTCCTGCGCGCCCAGCCGGTCGAGGCGGCGAAGACGCCGTCGAACGCGGAGAGCTCGTCGCGCGTGATCTGCTCGGGGTGGCTGATGATCCAGAGGAGGTTGATCCCGGGCTCGACCGCGTCGATGCGATCCATTCCGCGCACGGCGACGTTGACGTCATCGAGGTACGTCGTGGGGCGGGACCGCGCGGCGTAG
>NZ_JARHXC010000012.1:0-519 GCF_029222405.1 Microbacterium sp. Kw_RZR3
ACCCGTCGTCGGGCAGGCGCACCCACGACGGGTTCGCGCGGAGCTCAGCGATGCGCGCGGCGTCGTCGCCGTCGGCATCCGTGGCACCGGACGGGATGGTTCCCGCCTGCGCCGCGAGCCGCGCAAGGTGCGCCCGCACGTGCGGGTCGGTGATGGCCGGATGCACGGCGTCGGTCACGGGGGTCCTTCCGGCGGGTGTCGGGATGCCGCGCACGCGGGCGGCGATGCCCCGAGCGTAAGACCCCGGATGCCACCGGCCCGACGCCGACGATCAAGCGTTACGCCGCGGAAACACCGGCGTCGCCCGCGCTCCGCACGATTGCCCCATGTCTTCTCCGGAACAGCGCGCGGCGGCGATCCTCGCGGCGCAGCGCTTCGTCGTCATCGGAACCGCCGACGTAGACGGCCCGTGGACAGCGGCCGCGCAGTACCGGCTCCTTCCTCGCGGCCTGTACGTCGAGTCCGACCTCGGGTCGCGGCATGCGCGGGCGATCGCGGCGGCCGGGGTGGCATCCGGTG
>NZ_JARHXC010000130.1:0-15077 GCF_029222405.1 Microbacterium sp. Kw_RZR3
CGCGGTGAGACGTCTCGCGCGAGGGTGCGCGGGCGAAGGCGCCACAGGACCGTGGACAACTCGATTACCAAGCCGTAACCTAACTCCATTACTGATCGGTAACTCAACGAGGAGTTGTCATGACGCAGGGCTACCGCGAACTCGTCGCCGAGCTGCGCGAGCGGCGAGAGACGATCGCGAGGGGCGGACCGGATGCCGCGCGCGAACGCCACGTCGCCCGCGGCAAGATGCTCGCCCGGGACCGCATCGACGAGCTACTCGACGTCGGGAGCCCGTTCCTCGAGGTCGCGCCGCTCGCGGCCTACGGGATGTACGGTGGCGACTGCCCCGCCGGCGGCGTGGTCGCGGGCATCGGGCTCGTCCACGGCCGGCACGTGATGGTGGTCGCCAACGACGCGACCGTGAAGGGCGGCAGCTACTTCCCGATCACGGTGAAGAAGCACCTGCGCGCGCAGGAGATCGCCGCCGAGAACCGCCTGCCGTGCGTGTACCTCGTCGACTCGGGCGGTGCCTTCCTCCCGATGCAGGACGAGGTCTTCCCCGACCGCGACCACTTCGGCCGCATCTTCTACAACCAGGCCCGCATGTCGCGCGACGGCATCCCGCAGATCGCGGCGGTGCTCGGCTCGTCGACCGCGGGCGGCGCGTACGTCCCGGCGATGAGCGACGAGACCGTGATCGTGCGGAACCAGGGCACGATCTTCCTCGGCGGACCGCCGCTGGTCAAAGCCGCGACCGGCGAGGTCGTCACCGCCGAAGACCTCGGCGGCGGCGTCGTGCACACTCGCGTCTCGGGCGTCGCCGACCACCTCGCCGAGGACGACGCCCACGCGCTCGAGATCGTGCGCGACATCGTCGCGACGCTGCCTCCCCCCGAACAGCGGATGCCGGAACCCGCCGCCGACCCCGAGAAAGACCCGCGAGAGCTCGAAGACATCGTGCCGGTCGAACTCACGACCCCCTACGGCGCCCGCGAGATCCTCACGCGCATCGTCGACGCCGGCAGCATCCACGAGTTCAAGCGCGAGTACGGGGAGACCCTCGTGACCGCCTTCGCCCGGATCGAGGGGCACCGGGTCGGGATCCTCGCGAACAACGGCGTCCTCTTCGGCGAATCGGCGCTGAAGGGCGCCCACTTCATCGAGCTGTGCGACCAGCGCGGCATCCCCCTGGTGTTCCTGCAGAACATCACCGGATTCATGGTCGGTCGCGAGTACGAGTCGGGCGGCATCGCCAAGCACGGCGCCAAGATGGTCAACGCCGTCGCGTGCGCGTCCGTCCCGAAGCTCACGGTCGTCGTCGGCGGATCCTTCGGTGCCGGCACCTACTCGATGTGCGGGCGCGCCTACTCACCGCGGTTCCTCTGGCTCTGGCCGGCCGCGCGCGTCTCGGTCATGGGCGGTCCGCAGGCGGCATCCGTCCTCTCCACCGTCCGCCGCGACCAGATCGAGGCCGGCGGCGGCGAATGGTCGGCCGACGACCAGGCCGCCTTCGAGACGCCGGTCCGCGAGCAGTACGAGCGACAGGGGAGCCCCTACTACTCGACCGCGCGGCTCTGGGACGACGGGATCATCGAGCCGTCGCAGACCCGCGACGTCCTCGCCCTCGCCCTCGACGTCATCACCCGTTCCCCCCTCGACGCGCCGGGTTACGGCGTCTTCCGGATGTGACCCGCATGTTCACCACCGTTCTGATCGCCAACCGCGGCGAGATCGCCTGCCGCATCATCCGCACCCTCCGCCGTCTCGGCATCCGCTCGGTCGCCGTCTACAGCGACGCGGATGCCGGGGCCCGCCACGTCCATCTCGCCGATGTCGCGGTGGGCCTGGGGCCGGCGCCGGCGGCGCGAAGCTACCTCGACATCGACGCCGTGATCCGCGCGGCGCGGGATACCGGTGCCGAGGCGATCCACCCCGGTTACGGATTCCTCGCCGAGAACGCCGCTTTCGCGCGGGCGTGCGAGGAGGCGGGGATCGTGTTCATCGGACCGACCGCCGAGGCGATCCGGGTCATGGGCGACAAGATCTCGGCCAAGCACGCGGTCGAGGCGCGCGGAGTGCCCACCGTTCCCGGGGTCGCGCGTGCCGGGATGACGGATGCCGAGCTGATCGCCGCGGGCGACGACGTGGGCTACCCGTTGCTCATCAAGCCGTCCGCGGGCGGCGGCGGAAAGGGCATGCACGTCGTGGAGGCGTCCGATGCTCTTCCGGCAGCGATCGCCGCGGCCCGCCGTGAAGCGGCGGCGAGCTTCGGCGACGACACCCTGTTCCTCGAGCGCTACGTGCGGAGCCCTCGCCACATCGAGGTGCAGGTGCTCGCCGACGCGCACGGCGCGGTCGTGCACCTCAGCGAGCGCGAGTGCTCGCTGCAGCGCCGCCACCAGAAAGTCATCGAAGAGGCGCCGTCGCCGCTGCTCGACGCTGAGACCCGTGCCCGCATCGGCGCGGCCGCGTGCGAGACCGCCCGCAGCGTCGACTATCGCGGTGCGGGGACGGTGGAGTTCATCGTGTCGGCCGAGGCGCCGGGGGAGTTCTTCTTCATGGAGATGAACACGCGCCTGCAGGTCGAGCATCCGGTCACCGAAGAGGTCACCGGCCTCGACCTCGTCGAGCAGCAGCTCCGGATCGCTGCCGATGAGCCCCTCGGCTTCGACCAGGATGCCGTCACCCTCACCGGGCACGCGATCGAGGCGCGCGTGTACGCCGAGGATCCGGCATCCGGATTCCTGCCGACGGGTGGTCGGGTGTCGCGCGTGGTGCACCCCGCGGGGGAGGGGATCCGCGTCGACACGGCGCTCGAGGACGGCCTCGACGTCTCGGTCGACTACGACCCGATGCTCGCGAAGGTCATCGCGTGGGGGCCCGACCGCGAGAGCGCGCGGCGGCGGCTCGTCGCCGCGCTGGGCGAAACGGCGGTCTTCGGCTTCGCGACGAACGTCGAGTTCCTGCGGCGGTTGCTCGAGGTGCCCGCGGTCGTCGACGGAGTGATCGACACCGGGCTCATCGCTCGGGAACTCGAGGGGCTCACGACCGAGGAGGTCGATGAGCGAGCCCTTGCGGAGGCGGCTCTGATCCTGGATGCCACGGCCTCGCGCTCGCGGGAGCCATGGCGCCGTCGTGACGGCTGGCGACTCGGGGCGCCCGCACCGCGGCGCTACCGTCTCGCGCTCGGCGGAGAGCCGGGAACGGTTGAGGTGGGCGGGGCGGGGGAGACGCTTGCGCTCGCGGGGCCGGTGCGCAGCGCGGTCGAGGCGACCGCGGCGGGAGAGACGATTGCGGCGGCCGCGCCCACGCGGCCCGGCGAGCGGGAGCCCGCGCGGATCGTCCGGCGCGGCGACGGTCTCTTGTCGGTCACCCTCGACGGCCGTACGCGGACTCTCGCGGCCGAGGTCGACGCCGACGGCGCGTGGATCGCGCGGGGCGGCGCGGTGCGACGGGTCGAGACCGTGCGAGCGGTGCACCGCGCGGACGCGGCGGCGGATGCCGACCCGCAGCTCGTGTCGCCGATGCCGGGCACCGTGGTGATGGTGCACGTCGCCGACGGGGCGACGGTGGAGGTCGGCGACGCGGTCCTCGCCGTGGAGGCGATGAAGATGGAACACGTCGTGCGATCGAGCGTCGCAGGGACGGTGCGGCTGCACGCGGCGGTCGGCGACGTGGTCGCGCGCGGGCAGACGCTCGCGGTGGTCGCGCCCGGCGGCGGCGAGCCGGGTGGAGCAGGAGCGGGCGCGGAGACACCTCGCGAACCCGGCACGGACGACGGAAGGGGCGGGGAGTGAGTGGCATCCGGATCATCCAGAGAGGGCTCTACTTCGACGAGATCGAAGAGGGCGCGACCTACGTGCACAGCCCCGGCCGCACGGTGACCGAGGCCGACAACGTCCTCTTCACGACACTGACGATGAACACGCAGTCACTGCACCTGGATGCCGCGTGGTCGGCGTCGACCGAGTTCGGCGAGCGTCTCGTGAACAGCATGTTCACCCTGTCGACGATGGTCGGGCTCTCGGTCGCGCAGCTCACCCAGGGCACGATCGTCGCCAACCTCGGCTTCAGTGACGTGCGCTTCCCCGCTCCCGTGCGCGTCGGTGACACGCTGTACGCCGAGACGCTCATCGCGGGTAAACGCCTATCGACCTCGCGGCCGGGCCAGGGGATCGTGGAGTTCGCCCACACGATGCGCAACCAGAATGGGGTGGTGGTCGCCGAAGCGCGCCGCTCGACCCTCATGCTCGTAAGCCCCGCGATCGCGCCCGACCCCGACCGGGCCCCGGGCCCCGACCGTAACCCCGAGGAGGCGCCTTGATGCACGGCCCCGCCCTGCTCTTCTGTCCCGCCGACCGCGCCGACCGGTACGCGAAGGCGGCCGCGGCGGCCGACACCGTGATCCTCGACCTCGAGGATGCCGTGGCTCCCGCCGACAAGGTACGCGCGCGCGAAGCGCTCGCCGCGAGCACGCTCGACCCTGAGCGCGTGATCGTTCGTATGAACCCCGCGGGAACCCCCGAGCACGCCCTCGATCTCCTGGCCGTGCGCGAGACGGCGTACACGACCGTGATGCTCGCGAAGGCCGAGTCGGCCGCCGACGTCGAGGCGACGGACGGGTTCGAGGTCGTCGCGCTGTGCGAGACGGCGCGCGGCATCGTGCACGCCGCCGAGATCGCCGCGCACCCCGCGACGGTCGGGTTGATGTGGGGAGCCGAAGACCTCATCGCGAGCATGAACGGCCGCTCGAGCCGCTTCGCCGACGGCCGCTACCGCGACGTCGCCCGCACCGCGCGCGCGAACGTTCTGCTGGCCGCCCGCGCCCACGGCAAGGACGCGATCGACGCGGTACACCTCGACATCGCGGACCTCGAGGGCCTGCGCGCCGAGTGCGAGGATGCCGCGGCCTCGGGGTTCACCGCGACGGCGTGCATTCACCCGACCCAGGTGGAGACGATCCGCGCGGCCTACGCGAGCACGGACGCTGAGCGTGAGTGGGCCCGGGCCGTGCTCGCCGAGGCGGAGGGACAGCCCGGGGTGTTCCGTTTCCGCGGGCGCATGATCGATGAGCCGGTGCTGCGGCAGGCACGCGAGATGCTGCGGTGACGGCGACCTGGCGGGCGACGCAGAAGGCCAACCGCCGTGCGTCCTTGATGCGTTCGGCGGCGGCACTGTTCGCCGAGCGGGGCTTCGCGGCCGTTTCGACGGTGGAGTTGGGCGAGGCCGTGGGCATGAGCGGCCCCGCGCTGTACAACTACTTCCCGAGCAAAGAGGCGCTCCTCGCCGAGCTGCTGATCGACGCCAGCCGCCGCCTGCTCGAGGGGGGTCGCGCTCTGGTGGCCGAGGCCGGGTCCCCCGACGAGATTCTGTCGCGGCTCGTCCGCTTCCACCTCGACTTCGCGACGGCCGACCCCGACACGATCCGTATCCAGGACCGCGAGCTCGCCCAACTGCCCGCCGACGCGAATCACCGGGTGCGCAGTCTGCAGCGGCGATACGTGCAGGAGTGGGATGCCGTCCTGGCATCCGTCCGTCCCGAACTCGATGCGGCCGAGCGCCAGACGCGCGTCCTCGGCACCTTCGGCCTGCTCAACTCGACCCCGCACAGCGTCGAATCGTCCGGCGACCGCGCGGCGGAGATCCTGGCCGCGATGGCCCTGCGCGCGCTGGTGGGGGCTGCCGGAGGCTGACGTCGCTGAGCGGGGCCGGGGCTGTGGTTCCGGGCCGCGGGCCGGGGCCGTGGCATCCTGTGCCGTTGTGCGGAGTTCGTGGGTGACGCGCCGTGTGGCGGCCGTGGACGGCGGCGTGTCGGGCCTGGAGTCCGCGTGAGGGTACGCCGGCCGGTGCCGCCGGCGCCGTGGCACCCTGTGCCGTTGTGCGGAGTCCGTGGGCGACGCGCCGTGTGGCGGCCGTGGCTGGCGGTGTGTCGGCCCTGAACTCCGCCCGAGGGTTCGGCCCGTGGCGCCCGAGCGACGCCCCGTCACTCCGGCAGGAAATACTCCCGCGCCAGCGGGGCGATCTCGATTCCGGATGCCGTCGCGGCGGTGACCCAGCGAAGTTCCACGATCTCGGCATCCAGGACCGGCTGCTGGTCACCGATGTCGACACGGAACACGTCCGCGACCACCTCGAAGCCGGGTTCGTTCGCCGCCGCGGCAGCGAACTCGCCGAGCGGCTCGAGGGCGGCGGGGTCGACGTCGAGGTTGATCTCCTCGGCGAGCTCGCGGGCGAGGGTCTCGGCCGCCGTCTCGCCCGCCTCGGGCTTGCCGCCGGGCTGCATGAAGGCGGTGGTCCCCGCCTTCCGCACGAGCAGCAGGCGTCCCTCGGCGTCGGTGATCACCGCGGCGGAAACGCGGATTCGGCGGGGTTCCGTGGCATCCTGTCGCACCCCCGCACGCTAACACCCGCGCGGGGCCACCTCGTAACAGCGTTGAGTGTCCAAGACACGCCGCAACCGCGCGGGCGGAAACGGCGTGTCTTGGACACTCAACGGGGACGGGGACGGAGGTGCAGCGTCAGACCGTGCCGCGGCGGATGCCCGTCACGATCGGACGCGTTGACGCGAGGGCCGCGGCGACCAGCCCGAAGCCCGCGACGAAAGTCACGGCGATCGTCGCCACCGACAGCGGGGCCATCACGAGACCGATCCCCACGATCGGGAACGACAGCACCCCGCCCAGGGCGGCACCGCCCACCGCGGCCCACCGCAGGGGAACCATGACCGTGAGCCGGCGGGCGCGGCGGAGTTCGGCATCCGGGATGCCGAGCCGGTCGAGGCCGACGATGAGGTCGCGCTCCTCGAGCGCCGACGCCGCCTGCGTGACCCCCACCGCGCACGCGAGCAGGACGAAGGCGATACCGAGCGTGAGGAGAACGCCGGTGCGGATGTCGGTCAGAAGCGTCACGCCCTCGGCACCCTCGGCCGCGTTGACGACGGCCAGGCCGCACCCGGCGACCACCGCGATGAACGACACGATCGCCATGCCCGACACCCGGCGCCAGGACGGACCCGCGTGAGCCGCGAGCTCACGACCCGCGACGAGCTGCGCCGCACCTTTCGCGTGGCGGGCCATGGCGCGGCCACGGGCCGCGATGATCGGCGCGCCCACGAGGTTGAGCAGGGCCATGCCGCCCACGAACAGGCCGAGGAGCACCGCCACGGCGAGGGCGGATCCGACGAGGCTACCGACGACGCTGAAGTTGGCGATTAGAAGGATCACCGCGGCGAGGCCGACGAGACCGGCGATCAGCGCGCCGCGACGCGACGGCGGCGCGGCGCTGCGCGTCCGCACGCCCAGCGGGGTCACGGTGACCTTCCGCAGGCTCGCGGCGGCGCTGATCGCGGCGATGACGACCACGCCCACCAGCACGCCCGCCCCCAGGAGAGGGGTGATCGCGACGGCCGCGACCCCGACCGGGCCGCCGAAGAACGGGAGCAGGCCGACCAGCGGCAGGAGCGCGGCGTACAGCGCCACGCCCGCGACGGCGCCCGCGGCAGCGACGAGCGTGGCCTCGAGCACCGTGAGCGCCCAGATCTCGCGTCCGCTCGCGCCCAGCAGACGCAGGGTGGCGAGCCGGTCGTTGCGGCGGCGGCTCGACAGGCGCGCGGCCGCCGCTCCGAGCGTCACGAGCGGGACGGCCAGCAGCAGCAGGGCGAGCGAGGCCAGGATGCCGTAGACCCCGTCGCCGCTCTGCGTTCGAGGATCCACGAGGAACATGTGCGCGCCACCGGCGACGGTGAGGAGCAGAGCCGTGGTCACCGCGAAGGCGACCGCGGGGAGGACGAGCGCCGCGCGACCCTGGCGGCTGGGTCGCGACAGCAGACGGGCCAGGGGGAGGACGGTGCTCACCGCAGGACCCCCGCGGTGTCGTCGACGACCTGGCCGTCGCGCAGGCGCACGATGCGCGAGCAGCGGCGGGCGACCTCGGCGTCGTGCGTGACCATGACGAGCGTCCGGCCCTGGCCGGTGGTGGCGTGCAGGAGCGCGCTCAGCACGTCGGTCGAGGTGGCCGAATCCAGCGCACCGGTGGGCTCGTCGGCGAAGACGACCGGTGCCCCGGTCACCTGCGCGCGGGCGATCGCGACGCGTTGCGCCTGCCCGCCCGAGAGCTGACCGATGCGGCGGGACTCCATTCCCGCGAGTCCCAGGGCGGCGAGCCAGCCGGCGGCGTGGCGCTCGGCATCCGGTCGCCTCATCCCGGTGAGCAGCAGCGGCAGGGCCGCGTTCTCGACGGCGGTCAGCTCGGGCAGCAGCAGGTGCTCCTGGAAGACGAAGCCCAGGAGCGTGCGGCGGACGCGCGCGCGTTCGCCCTCGCTGAGGCCGACGAGCTCGATCGGCTGAGCGCCCGGTGGCGAGAGCACGACGGAGCCGGAGTCGGGTGCGATCACGGCGGCGAGGGTGTGCAGCAGGGTGGTCTTGCCCGACCCCGACGCCCCCATGACGGCGACGGACTCGCCGGCGCGGATGGTCAGGGACACGGAGTCGAGCGCCGACAGCTCGCCGTAGCGCTTGACGAGTCCGGTGGCGGTGAGGACGGGAGAAGAGGTCATGCCTCCATCCCAGCCGCGGGGGTCGGCCGTGTCGTCCGTCCCGGAGCGTATCCGCATCCGCCGCGGGAGGGACCCCGATCATCCGACGAGGATGCGCGCCCGTCCACCCACGTGGGTCGAGGTGATGGGCACGCCGTAGACCTTCGAGACCCGCTCCGACGACAGGGCCGCGTCGGGGGCGCCGTCGGCGAGGACCCGCCCGTGCTGCAGCAGGACGACCCGCGTGCAGTACGCGGCAGCGAGATCGAGGTCGTGGAGGGTCAGCACGGCGGTGGCGGCGGTGTCGCGCAAGTGCGCGAGAAGAGCGTGCTGGTGACGCAGGTCGAGATGGTTCGTGGGCTCGTCCAGCAGGACCACTTCCGCCTGCTGCGCGAAGGCGCGCGCCAGAAGCACGCGCCTTCGCTCGCCACCCGACAGGGCGTCGAGGGTGCGATCCAGCAGCCCCGTCAGCTCCCACCGCTCGGCCACCGCCGAGACCACCGCGTGATCGTCGCCGTCGTAGCGATGCCAGTCGCCGCGGCCCGCCGCGCGCCCGAGCAGCAGCACGTCGCGCGCCCGGTACGGCAGATCGGTGTGCTCGTCCTGCGCGACGAAGGCGAGGTGCCGCGCGCGGTCGCGGTCCCGCAGGCGCGTCAGGTCACGACCGTGGAGGAGCACGCGCCCGCCGGCCGGGCGGGTGAGCCCGGCCAGCGCGCGCAGCAGAGAGGTCTTCCCCGCACCGTTGGGGCCGACGATCGCGACGCGCTCACCCGGGTGCAGGGTGAAGGAGAGATCCTCGATCACGCGGTGGCGTCCGTGCGCGACGGCGACCCCGTCGGCCTCGAGCAGTGCGGGGGTGTCAGCCATCGGTGCCCGCGGTGATGGTCTCCAGGCCCGCGATCGCCGCGGGCGCCGGGCTCGACGTGTCGGCACCGACCATGACGATGCGGCCGGCCTTCACGGCATCCAGTTCTCCGATCCCGGGCTCGGCGAGCAGCTTCTCGCGCGCCTGTTCCTCGGTCTCTCCGTACAGACCGTGCGTGAGCACGATCCAGGTCGGCTGCGCCGCCAGGAGGCTCTCGGTCGAGACGGTGAGGTACACGTCGCTCTGGTCGCCGTACACGTTGTCGAGTCCGGCCGCGGTCAGGACCGCCGCGGGCATGCCCGCTCCGCCGTATGCCGAGATCGGGTCCTCCGACGAGAAGTAGTACACCCAGGCCGCCGAGTCTCCGGTCGCGGGGCGCGTCGCCGCGGCGATCCGCTGGTCGAGGGCGTCGGCCGCGGGGTCGGCGGTCGCGCTCGTGTCGAAGACCGTGCCCAGGCGCCGGACATCGGCGGTGATCGTGTGCAGGTCGACGGCCCCGCTCGCGGTGGTGGCGTCGTGCCCGCATTCGCCCTGCACGGTCAGGATCGGGATGCCGGCTGCCTTCACCTGCGCCGGGTCGGCCGAGAAGAGCCCGTAGCCGAACACCAGGTCGGGCGTCGCCCCCACGATGGTCTCGGTCGTCGGGTCGGCGGGGTCGAGGATGAGGTCGTCGGAGGGCGGGTCGGTGATCGAGGCCGCGAGCGCCGCTCCGAACTCGGCGGTGCGGGCGGTGACGGCGTCTCCGGCGCCCGCGGCGGCGAGCAGCTCGACGGCGGCGGTCCCCACGGTCAGCACCCGCTCGGGGCGTGCGTCGATCTGCACGTCGGTTCCGCAGTCGGTGACGGTCACGGGGTACGTCTCTCCGGAGTTCGCGGAGGGAGCGGCGGCGCCGGGGGAGGAGCATCCGGCGAGGGCAGTGGCACCGACCAGGAGGAGGGAGGTGGCGAGGGTGGGACGCGAGCGCATCGATTTCCTTTCGGGTGGGGCTGTCACGCGTCGCGGCTGCGACGGGCGATCAGCAGGAGGAGCAGGGGAGTGCCGAGCAGGGCGGTCAGGATGCCGAGCGGGATCTCCCGCGGAGCCAGCACGGTGCGCGCGAGCGTGTCGGCGGCCACGAGGAGCAGCCCGCCGAGTAGCGCGCTCGTGGGCAGGAGGAGGCGATGTGTCGCTCCGACGAGTCCTCGGGCGAGGTGGGGGACGACGAGACCGACGAATCCGATGGACCCGCTCACCGCGACCGCGGCGGCGATGGCCACCGCGGTGACGATGGCGACGTTTCGGCGGAGGCGGTCGGGGTCGCTCCCGAGGCTCCGGGCCACGTCGTCGCCGAGGCCGATGGCATCCAACCGGCGTCCCCAGACGGTGAGGATGCCCACCGTGGTCACGAGGGCGAGAGCGACGAGTGGCAGGTCGGTCCACGACGCCTGCCCCAGGGAGCCGAGCATCCAGAAGGTGATCGCGCGGATCGCGTCGCGGTTGTCCGAGAGCACCACGACGAGATTCGTCACGGCCGAGAGGGCGTACCCGACGGCGAGTCCGGCGAGCACCAGTCGACCCGAACCGAGCCGACGGCGCGGACCGACGAGCACGAGCACGACGACGAGCGCGAGCAACGCCCCCACGAAGGCTCCGCCCGAGGTCGAGAGCGTGCCCGCGAGCGCGCCGACGCCCAGCGCGATCACGGCGGCTGCGCCGAGCGAGGCGCCGGAGGTGATCCCCAGCAGATAGGGGTCGGCGAGGTCGTTGCGAACGACCGCCTGCAATGCCGCGCCGCTGGCCGCGAGGATCGCGCCCACGCAGAACCCGAGCAGCACGCGCGGCGCGCGCAGCTGTCCGACGACGGTGTCGGCCAGACGTGTGGCATCGGTGCTCCCCGCCGTTCCCGTCAGTGCGCGCCAGGCTGCGTCGACGACCTCGGCCGGGGTGAGCGCGATCTGGCCGACGGCGACGGCGAGCACCATGACCACAGGGACGGCGACGGCCAGCAGAGCGACGACGGCGACGGCCGGGCGGCGGCGTCGAGCGGCCGTCGCCGACTTGACGTCGGTCGCGAGCTCTTCTACGGTCATGGCCTAATGATAACCATTCTCAATAAGGTGAAATGACATGGCTCACCTTCGACTCCTCCGCCTCTGGCGTGGGCATACGGGGGCGCTTCTTGCGCTCATCGGCGTCGGCGTAGCGATCTCGGCAACGTGGGCGACGCAGGCCGTCGTGCTGTCGCAGCTGTTCGCGGGTCTGCTCGCGGGCCGCTCGCTCGTCGACTCCGCGCTCCTCCCCCTGCTCATCGCGGTGGCCGCGGTCCTGCTCCTCCGCCCCGGGCTCACTCTGCTGCGCGCCGCGATCGCACACCGGGCGATGGATGCCGTCAAGCGCGACCTGCGTCGGCACGCCGTCGCCGCGCTGATCGAGCGCACGGCGCGCACGCCCGGTGAGGGACGCACCGGCGCGGACCAGGCCACCGTGACCGACGGCGTCGAGAACCTCGACGCGTACCTCTCGGCCTACGTGCCGCAGCTGGCGGTGACGGGTGTCGTGTTCGTCGCCGTCGGAACGGGCCTCGTGCTCGTGGACCCCGTGATCGGGGCCGTGGCGATCGTCGCCGCCGTCGTTCTTCCGCTCGCCCCTCGTCTGTGGGACCGGGTGCTCGCTGCCCGGGGCGGTGACCACTGGGACGCGTACCAGCACCTGCACGCCGAGTTCGTCGACTCGATGCACGGGATGACGACCCTTGTCGCGTTCGGGCAGGAAGAACGGCGCGAGCGCGAACTGGCCGCGGCTTCCGACACGCTGCTTCGGCGGACGCTGCGCCAGTTGAGCGTGTCGCTCGTGGAGTCGGGACTGTCGCAGTTCGCCCTGCTCGCCGTTCCGGCGCTCGTGCTCGTGCTCATCGCCGTGCGGGGTGGAGATATGAGCGCATTCGAGATGTTCGCCGCCGTCCTGCTGTCGATCGAGCTGGTCCGCCCCCTGCGCGAACTCGCTGCGGCCTGGCACGCGGGCTACCTCGGAACCTTCTCGGGACCACTCGTGCTCGACCTCGTCGAGGCGGACCGCGGGCGTCGTGACCCGGAGCCGGTCGCGCGCGGCGAGGTCGCGCTGCCCTTGGAGGCCCGGAATCTGAGCCTGCGGCATCCGAACTCCTCGGCACCGGTCGTGCGGGGAGCGTCCTTCCGTGTGGATGCCGGACTCACCGCGATCGTCGGTCCCACCGGCGCCGGCAAGTCGTCGATCGCCGCGGCGATGGCGGGCCTGCTCGAACCCGAGGAGGGCATGATCTGGCTCGGCGGTCGGACTATGAGCGTCGACGAGCTGCGGGCGCGCGTGAGCCTGGTCGCCCAGGACCCGGCGTTGCTCGCGGGCGATGTGGCGGCCGAGATCGCGCTCGCCGCTCCCGCGGACGCCGAGGCGGTCGAGGTCGTCGCAGCGCGGGCCGGGATCGGCACGGGAGAGAGCCGTCTCACCCTCGACACCTCGCTCGGCGACGGCGGAGCGGTGCTCTCGGGAGGGCAGCGCCAGCGCGTCGCCATCGCCCGCGGTGACATGCAGCAGCGGCGTGTCCTGGTCCTCGACGAAGCCACCTCGGCCCTCGACCCCGCCGCGGAGGCCCGGGTGATCGCCGCTCTGCGTGCCGCTCGACCCGACGACGCGATCGTCGCGGTCACCCACCGTCTCGCGGTGGCGGAGAGCGCCGACCGGGTGATCGTCGTGCAGGAGGGAAGAGTCGTGGAGACCGGTGCGCCCGCCGACCTCCGAGCGCGCGACGGGGCGTACGCCGCGTTGCTCGCCGCCGAGGCGGTCGGCGCCGTGCCCGCCGGGGGAGGCCGCGCGTGAGTGTCCTTCGCCCTCTCGGCCTGCTCGTGCCCTATCTGCGCCGACGGCGCGGACTGTTCCTCGGCGTCGTGGCGGTCGTGACCGTCGGAATGCTCGCGACCATCGCTGTGTCGGTGCTCTCGGTGACCGCGGCGTCGGCGCTCGCGACCGCGGCAGGGGCTCCCCCGCTGGTGCTGGCCGTCATCGTGGCGGTCGTCGCTGCCGGTCTGGCGGCCTGGGGCGAGCAGTGGTTCGCGCATGTGCTCGCGTACCGGGTGATCGACGCGCTCCGCGTCGACGTGCACCGCGCCATCGCCCGTCTGGCCCCGGTGGGCCTGGCCCGTCGGCGGTCGGGCGACACGGTCGCCGCGGCGATGGGTGATGTGGAGTCGCTGGAGTGGTTCGCTGCGCACACCGTCGCGCAGGTCGCGGCCGGTGTGCTGGCGTGTCTCGTGATCGACGTCACCGCGGTCGCGCTCCTCGGTCCCGTGTGGCTGTTGCTCGTACCCGCGCAGGTGCTTCTCGTGGCGGTGCCGGTGCTCTTCGCGCGCCGCGCTGCGGCCCAGGGGCAGATCCTGCGGGCGGCGCTCGCGCGCCTGTCCGCGCGCGTCCTCGCGGCGCGCTCCAGTGCCCGCGATGTGGTCCTGCTCGGGCGGGTGGGCGCCGAAGCCGAGGCGGTGGCCGATGAGACCGGGGCTGTGCAGCGCGCGCGGCGCGGGCTGTCATTGCGTGCGGGCCTCGAACAGGCTCTGACCGATGCGATGACGGTGGTCGTGCTGCTGACGACGCTTCTGCTCACCTGGGCGGCGATCGCCGGGGGAATGGATGCCGCGATCGCCCCGTCGCTGGTGGTCTTCGCCGCCGCCGCGCTGTCTCCCGCCGCGATCGCCGCCGGCGCGCTCGGGCGCGTCGGCGAGACCGCCGAGGCCGCCCGCCGCGTCGACGCCGTCCTGCGGGCCCCGGGCGTGCGCCCCGTCGACCCCGAGGGTTTCCGCGCGTTCTCGACGCCCGACCCGGGCGCGGTCGTGGCCCGGAACCTCCGCGCCACCTACCCCGAGGGGGAGGGGACCGCCCTGGACGGCGCCGATCTCTCCCTCGTGCCGGGTGAGCACGTGGCGGTGGTCGGCGAGAGCGGGGCCGGCAAGACGACGCTCGCTCTCGTGCTGGCCCGGCTCCTCGCCGCCGAGGGTGAGCTGTCGGTGGACGGCGTCGACTGCGCGGCGGAGTCGGGGGCCGAGACGCGCCGACGGGTCGTCCTCGTGCCGCAGCAGCCGCACGTCTTCCGCGCCACCGTTCGAGAGAACCTGCTCGCACCGGATGCCGATGACCGGGCGCTCTGGACTGCACTCGAACACGCGCGCCTCGCCGACCACGTGCGTGCCCTCCCCGAGGGTCTCGACACCCTGCTCGCCGAGCGTGGCGCGACGTGGTCGGGCGGGGAGCGCCAGCGCCTGGGACTCGCGCGAGCCCTCCTGCGCGACCCTTCCGTCCTGGTCCTCGACGAACCCACCGCGAGCCTCGACACCCGCACGGAGGCGGAGTTCCTCGCCGCCCTCACGGCCGCGCGCGCGGGACGCACCACCGTGGCCATCACGCACCGCCCGACGCTCATGCGCGCGATGGATCGCGTCCTCTTCGTCGAGCGCGGACGCGTCGTCGACACGGCCCCGCACGACGAGCTGACCGCACGGTCGCCCCGGTATCGCGCGGTCGTCGAGGGCGCCCTCACCGAAGCCCTGTCCGAAACCCCCGACCTCGAGAGGAGGTGATGTCCATGTCGCAGATCACGATCGTCGCCGTCGAGGAGCAGCGCGCCGCCGAAACGGTGCTCGCTCCCAACTCCAACCACCACGGTCACGTGGCGACCTCGTTCGCCTGGTCCTGACCT
>NZ_JARHXC010000131.1:0-9344 GCF_029222405.1 Microbacterium sp. Kw_RZR3
CGCGTCACGTCAGCGCTGCGTCGAGAACGCGCCGGGGTTCTGCTCGAGCCACGCCTGCACGGCCTCGGGCTCCTTGCCCTCGCCGTACTCGTTCACGACGAGGTCTTCGAGCGAGCCGTACTGCTCGTCGTCGAGCGTGATGCCGGCGATGAGCTCGGCGGCATCCGGGTACTTCTCCGCGAAGCCGGAGGTGCCGAGGAAGTGCAGGGCCTCGGGCTCGCCCATCAGCCCCTGCGGGTCCGCGAGGTCCTTGACGTCGTAGGCGTCGTTCGCCCAGAAGGGCCGCCACAGCGTGACCGCGATGTCCTTCTGGGCGGCGATGGCGTTGTCGAGCTCGGTGAGCATCGCCGCGGTCGACGAGGTCACGAGTTCGAGGCCGTCGAGGCCGTACCCCGGCATCGCGACCTCCTGCGTCTGCTTCGTCAGTCCCGCGCCCGGCTCGATGCCGTAGATCTTGCCGTCGAACCGCGCGGCGTTGTCCTTGAGCTGGTCGATCGAGTCGATGTCCACGTAGCTCGGGACGGCGATCGTGAGCTTGGCGTTGTCGTAGTACGCGCCGAGGTCGTCGATCTTGTCGCCGTACTTGTCCATGTAATCCGCGTGCGTCAGCTCGGGCCAGGCCGACGGGTAGATGTCGACGTCGCCCTGCGCGAGACCGGCGTACAGCGGACCCGCCTCGGTGAGGGTCTGCATCTCGACGGTGTAGCCGAGCTTGCCGAGCTGGTCCTCGAGCAGGTACGCGGTGCTGAGGCCGTCGGTCCACGAGGGCAGGAAGCCGAGCGTGATGGTGCCCTTGCTGTCGTCGCCACCCGAGCCGCCTTCGGCCTGGTTGCCGCTGGCGCAGCCGGCGAGAGCGAGGGCGCTGACGGCACCGAGGGCGAGGGCACTGGTGAGGTGTCGCTTGTTCATTGCTGTGTTCTCTTCCTTTTCGTCCGTGATTCCGTTGGTTCTTCCGCGTGAGGGGGCGGTGCACCCGACCCCTCACGAGGGAGAGAGGGATGCCGCTGACTCAGGCGCCGGTCGAGACCGGGGTGCGCGATTCCGACGCCTCGGCAGCCGGCTCCGGTGCCGGAGCGGCGGGGCGAGCCGTGGCATCCGTCGATCCGGCGACCCGACGACGGCCCAGGATCGCCAGTAGCGACGAGCGGTTGTCGGCGCGGTTGCCGAGGGCCGCGGTGAGCCGGTCGAGGTAGACCGCGAGGATGACGACGCTCAGGCCAGCCTCGACGCCCTTGGGCAGGTTGACCGTCGAGATCGACTGCACGACCTCTTTGCCCAGGCCGTCGGCACCGACGATGCCGGCGACGACCGCCATCGACAGAGCGAGCATGATGACCTGGTTGACGCCGGCCATGATCGTGGGCATCGCGAGCGGGAGCTGGATGCCGCGGAGGATCTGTCCCGGCGTCGCGCCGAACGCCTGCCCCGCCTCGACGGTCTCGGAGTCGACACCACGGATGCCGAGCTCGGTCAGACGCACCCCCGGGGGCAGCGCGAAGATGACGGTCGAGACGACACCCGGCACGACGCCGATGCTGAAGAACGTGATCGCGGGGATCAGGTAGACGAAGGCGGGCATCGTCTGCATGAAGTCGAGGATCGGCTTGAGCACCGCGCGAACGGTCGCGTTCCGGGCCGACCAGACCCCCAGGGGAACCGAGATCGCCACCGCGACGACGGTCGCGACGAGCACGAGGGCGAGCGTCTGCATCGCGGTGACCCACTGCCCCATCGCGAGGATGAGCGCGAAGCCGATCACCGTGCCGAGGGCGAGCTTCCACGAGCGCAGGAGCCACGCGAGCAGGGCCGCGACGACGATCACGACGACGATCGGCGCGGCGAGCAGCACGTCGCTCAGCCCGCCGACCAGGAAGCGAACGGTCACGGCGATGACGTCGAAGAATCCGGAGAGGTTGTCGCGGAGCCAGTCCACGCCGGCGTCGACCCACGAGCCGACGGGGATACGGAATCCATCCATCAGCGCACCCCCTCGATCTCGGAGGCTGCGACCGGAGTGTCGAGCACCGCGTCGATCTCGGCGGAGGGCAGGGGCTGCGGGAGCACGGTGATCTCCTCCGTGGAGCTGGGCCCGGGGCCGAGGGCGGCGAGCAGCGTGACACGCGGGATGACGCCGGCCAGGCGTCCCTCCGCGTCGAGCACGGCCAGCGGCAGGGGCGATTCGACCGAGGGGACGAACAGGTTCATCAGCACGTCGTCCTCGCGGACGCTCTGCGGAAGCGGACGCAGCTTCGACGCGAGCGAGCTCTCGCCCGCGCGGACCAGCTTCATGGCATCCCGATCCGTGATGATGCCGAGCGGCTTGCGGTCGCGGTCGGTGACGTACACGGCCGACATGTAGGCGTCGCGCATCTGCCGCAGCGCGGTGCGCGGACCGGCCGAGGCGTCGACGCGCGGACGCGGACGCTCCATGACGTTGCCGGCGGTGAGGACGCGCGCACGGTCGACGTCCTGCACGAACTGCTCGACGTAGTCGTTGGCGGGGTCGGTGAGGATGTCCTCGGGCGTGCCGATCTGCACGATGCGTCCGTCGCGCATGACGGCGATGCGGTCGCCGAGGAACATCGCCTCGTTGAGGTCGTGGGTGATGAAGACGATCGTCTTCTTCAGGGTCCGCTGCAGCTCGATGAGCTGTTCCTGCATCTCGCGGCGGATGAGCGGGTCGAGGGCGCTGAACGCCTCGTCCATCAGGAGGATGTCGGTGTCGGCGGCGAGCGCGCGGGCGATGCCGACGCGCTGCTGCATGCCGCCGGACAGGGCCGACGGGAGCTTGTCGCCCCACCCCTCGAGACCCACGAGCGCGAGGATCTCGTCGGCCTTGGCGAGGCGCTCGGCCTTGCCGACGCCGCGGAGCTCGAGCGGGTAGGCGACGTTGGCCGCCACCGTGCGGTGCGGGAGGAGCGCGAAGTGCTGGAACACCATGGCGAGGCGCTCGCGGCGCAGAGACCGCAGACGCGAGGGGCCGACGCCGGTGAGGGCGTCGCCCTTCACCTCGACGGTGCCGGCGGTCGCCTCGTGCAGGCCGTTCAGCATGCGGATGATCGTGGACTTGCCAGAACCCGAGAGACCCATGATGACGAAGATCTCGCCGGGTTGGACCTCGAAGCTCGCGTCGATGACGGCGGCGGTCCCGTGGTCGGCGATCTCGTCGCGGCGCGCGCCGGAGCGGAGCTTCTCGACGGCGGCTTGCGGAGAGCGTCCGAAGACCTTGAACAGATTCCTGGCGGCTAGAGCCGGCGTCGCGGAAGGGCGCGGCGCAAGGGCAGGCGGATGTGTCACTGGTGCACCTCGGCGGCCTCGGGTGGCCGCATCGGTCACGCCCGGGTGGCAGTCGCCGGCGCTCAGGGGGGGTGGAGCGCGTTGGCGCGGGATGTCGGATCCCGCGGCCCCGACTGCCGACCGTACGCTCGCGGTGTCGACTCCCCCGAGTCGTCACCACGACCGCGGACTGGTCGAGTGGGCGGCCCAAAACCGGGCCGTCACTACGTTTTCATGCTGATGGATCGACTGGCAAGTTCGCGTACCGTCTTGCGATTCCGGATGCCGCGTGGCAAACGCGCGCGCGTGCGTCACCCTCTCAGCGGGTGCCGACACCGCCGACACCGCGGTCGTCCCGGGCGTGTCGCATCGCATCGGTTGGGTGTCGGGGCGGCAACGGAGGGGGGCAATGGGAGGAATGGTGCGGAATGGAATCGCTACAAGAAAGAGGCGGGCCAGATCCTCTTCGCGCCCCTGATGGTTGCGTAGATCTGGGCGAGATCCGCGGGCCGCACGTTCTCCGATGTGGTGTCGAGGATCGTCAGATCGGCGTGGTGGCCGACGTCGACCGCACCGCGCTCCTCGTCGGCGAAGAAGGAAGCGGGTTCGGTGGTCAATGCGCGAAGCATGTCTTGGACGCTCATGCCGGCATCCGCCATCGCTTCGAACTCCGGTCGAGTGTCCCGTTCCGGCATGTAGCCGACGTCGGTGCCGAACAGCACCTTGCCCCCGTGCCGGATGAAGTCGCTCAGCGCCTCGTGAATCGGGCGCAGATACTCCGGGTCCGATCTCACCGTGGAGGCGAACATGTGCAGCGTGGGGATCATCCGCATCCCGCGTCGCGCCGCCTCCGCCAGGAGCTCGGCCGTACCTTCTGTGTCATCGGGAACGTGAGCAAGCGCGTCGACAGCCGCATCGAGCGCGACGGCTGTTCCCGACCGGTTCGACGGGTGAGCGAAGACTCTTACCCCCTGTCGGTGTGCCTGCTCGACGGCAGCGCGCGCCACCGCGGCACGCATCGGTTTCACTCTCTCCGGGGTCACGTAGGAGCCCGTGAAGAGCTTGACGACGCCCGCCCCCGTTCGCAGTTGAGAGGTAACCGCCCACCGAGCGCCGACCCGGGTCAACGGCATGGGCAGCATCCATCGCGCAAACCAGGGGACGAGATCCCTCATGTAGAACGGGATGCCACGCCAAGGCCGGATCCCGATACCCGCGGTCACGATCGCGGGACCGCGAAGCTGACCCGTCTCTATTCTTTGAATGAGGGCGTTCGTCGTCCGCGGGAGCGAGCCCAGATCCACCACCGTCACGAAGCCCCGACTGAGCATCATGTCGTCGATGGCGGACTGAAGACCCGGCGCGTGCGCACGAGATCGCTCAGACCACACTGCCTCTGTGAGGTGCACGTGACAGTTCCAGAAGCCGGCGGTCGTCACTCGGCCCGCGAGATCCACTTCCGGCGTGCCCCCATCCGTTTTCGCGCTCAGCCCGATGCCGGCGATACGACCGCCGCGTAGGAGCACGTCCTGCGGGCCGGACACGCTCTCGTCCGGTCTGCGCCACACCCGCGCGTTGCGAAGAAGCAGCGATCCGTCGTCCAGGGTGTCGCTCACATCCACTCCGTAAGCACATGATCGTCGATCTCGCGCGAGGGGCGAGGCCGCCAGGCCCCTACGACGAGCGAAAATCAGTCCGCGGGGTGCGCGGCAGCCGAGCGGTGGTGACGGATGACCTCCGCCACGACGAAGTTGAACCACTTCTCGGCGAAGGCCGGGTCGAGATCGGCGTCCTCGGCGAGTCGCATGAGGCGCGCGATCTGCTGCTCCTCGCGAGCGGGGTCGGATGCCGGCATCCCGTGCTTCGCCTTGAGCACGCCGACCTGCTTGGTGCACCGGAAGCGCTCGGCAAGCAGGAAGATGAGCGCGGCGTCGATGTTGTCGATGCTGCCCCGCAGGTTCTGCAGGATCGTCGTGGGGTCGGCGTCCGTCATGTGTCCTCCCGAGTCGATCCGAGACTATCGCGCGGGCGCGCGCAGGGACGTCTGCTCTCAGCCGACCCCTACAGTGTGACCATGAGCCGATCGACGCGTCCCGACCCGACTGCCGAAGGCGCCGACGCCGGCGAATCCACCTCGCGCGACCGTCCCGTCTGGTCCGCGATCTCACGGCCCTACGCGGCGGGCTTCTTCCTGACCCTCGGCGGCCTCACCGCGATCCTTCTCGGGCTCGCGCTCTCGAGTCTGTCGACCGTGCTCATCTACATCGCGATCGCGCTTTTCGTGGCTCTCGCGCTCGATCCCCTGGTGCGCATGCTCGTGCGCCGCGGGATCTCCCGCGCGTGGTCGATCGTCATCGTGTTCGGCGGCCTCGCCGTCATCCTGGCCGCGGCGCTGTGGTTGCTGATCCCACCGGTCGTCCGGCAGGTCGAGCAGTTCGTCGGCGACATCCCGACCTTCGTCAACGATCTCATCAGCAGCGACGCCGTCCGCTGGGTCGAGGCGAATTTCGGCGACAGCCTGGGCGACGTGCTCAAAGAGGTGCAGAGTTTCGTCACCAACCCGACGAACATCGCGGCCATCGGCGGCGGCCTTCTGCAGGTCGGCATCACGATCGGCACCTTCGTCTCGGGAGCGATCATCGTGCTCGTGCTGAGCCTGTACTTCTTGGCAGCCCTGCCGAAGATGAAGAACAGCCTCGTTCGGCTGACTCCCGCCCGCAGCCGCGCGACGGTCTCCGACATGACCGGACAGATCACCGACTCGGTCGGTGGCTACCTGGCCGGCATGGTGGTCCTCGCCCTGTGCAACGCCGTGTTCGCGTTCATCGTGCTGACGATCCTGCAGCAGCCCTTCGCGGCCCTGCTCGCCGCGCTCGCGTTCGGCATCACGCTCATCCCGCTCGTCGGCTCGGTGCTGTTCTGGGCGGTCGCGACGGTCTTCACGTTGATCGTGAGCCCGACCTCCGGACTCATCTTCGCGATCGTCTACCTCGTCTACATGCAGGTCGAGGCATATCTCCTCACTCCCCGCGTGATGAACCGGACGATCTCGGTTCCCGGCTCCCTCGTCGTGATCGGCGCACTCGTCGGCGGGACACTCCTCGGCCTGCTCGGCGCCCTGGTCGCGATCCCCGTGACGGCCTCGGTCCTGCTGATCATCAAGCAGATCGTCATCCCGCGACAGGATGCCAAGAAGTAGCGCTCACGACAGCACTCCGGCCGGGACCGTCGAGGCCGCCGCTCGCGCCACGGCCTCCGGCACTCCCGCGGAGACGGCCGCGGCGACGGCCCGGTCCATCGTCAGGGTCGAGCCGGCAAGGGTGTCCGTTCCCGCGATCACGGGTTGCGCGTCGCGGACCTCGACGTCCAGTCCGCCCAGCCGGTAGAAGCCGTCCCCCAACCCCGTCGCCGACATCGCGTCGGTGACGAGCGCGACGCGGTCGGGAGCCGCGTCGAAGAGCGTCCGCATGACGACGGGGTGCACGTGGACACCGTCGGCGATCACCTCGAGCACGACGTGATCGCGCGCGAGAGCGGCGCCGACCGGTCCGGGTGCCCGATGCCCGAGCCCCGGCATGGCGTTGAACGCGTGCGTGAGGAGGCGCGCGCCGCGATCGAACGCCGCGGCGGCAGCGTCGTAGTCGGCCTCGGTGTGGCCGACCGCGACGACGACCCCGGCGGCGACGAACCGCTCGATCGCCTCGCCCGCGCCGGGAAGTTCGGGAGCGATCGTCACCGAGCGCACGATGCCGTCCCCCGCCTCGATCAGAAGCTCAGCGGCCTCCGACGAGGGAACGGTCAGAGCCGCCGGGTCGTGCGCGCCGCGACGGCCGGGGGCGAGGAACGGTCCCTCGAGATGCACGCCCGCGACTCCGGGAAGCAGGGGGAGCATCTCGGCCAACTCGCTGAGACGGCGCGCGACGCGGTCGACGCGGGCGCTGACGAGGCTCAGGAGCAGGGCCTGTGTCCCGTGCGCGCGATGGTGGTCCACCGCGGCGCGCACGCCGTCGAGGTCGGCGTCGTCGAAGCCGTGGCCGAGTGCTCCGTGGCAGTGCAGGTCGACGAACGGCATCCAGGTCTCCTCGCGTGCCACCTCAGCGCATCGGCAGCAGCCGCGTCGGCGAGGGCGACGCGGTGCGGTGACGAACGCGACCGGGCACGCCGGTGCGGGCATCGAGGGGGAGCGAGACGATCTCGTCGGCGAGCTGCCCGGCGACCAGGAGTGTGTCGTTCACGACCACGTGGTGCCGCGGCCAGTGGGTTCCCGCGTCGGCGAGAGCGGTGAACTGCAGCGCCTCGCCGGCCCCGCGCACGGCCAGCACGCCGATCGTGTCGCTGCCGCGCACCCCCGCGTACAGCGTGCTGCCGTCGCGGCTCGCGCACAGCTCGGCCGCGGTGTCGGTGTCGAGGCTGCCGAGGAGCGGCTGCCCCGAGATGACGCGCCAGCGGGTCTCGGCATCCGGAGCCAGGACGAACACCTCGCGACTGAGCTCGGTCACGACGTAGAGGTGACCGGACGGATGCCACAGCCCGTGGCGCGGACCGCTGCCCTTCGGCAGCGCGACCTGCTGAACGAATCTCAGGCCGTCGCTGCTCGAGCGCCAGAACCGGACGAGGTCGAGGCCCATGTCGGTCGTCACGACGAGACCGCCGGGGAGGAAGATCGCCTGGTGCGTGCGCGACACGCGGGGGCCGATCGCGGCCTCCTCGGACTCGGCGTCGGTCTCGGGCACGGCGTCGTAGGCCGGCACGAGGTCGCCGTACTCGTCGCCGGCTGCCTCGCGCAGGGCGCGCGCGGCGGCGGCGAGGTCGGGAACGACGGCGCCCGAGACGCGGGCTCCGGTCGAGACGCCGCTCTCCGCGGAGTCGGAGCCCCAGGGGTCGGTGGCCTCGGCGGCGATCACCGGCCGCGACGGGCGGCCCGCGGCATCCAGATCGATGCGGACGACCCTTCCGTCGCTCCAGCAGCTCGCGACGAGGAAGCTCGCGTCGGGCGACACCGCGACGTGGCAGACCGACTCCCCCGCCTCGATCGCGGGGCCGACCGGGGTCAGGCGCGTCTCGCTCGTGCGACGGTAGGCCTGCACCGTGCCGTCGGATTCGAGCGCGGCATAGAGCAGGTCGTGCGTCGGGTGGGCGGCGAGCCACGACGCCGAGCCGGGCGCGGGCACGGCGGTGCCGACCATGCCGAGAGGACCCGATGCCCAGACCGAATCGGCGTCTCCGGCTTGCAGGATGCCGATGCCCTCGGCCGATCCCGCATCGCCCGCGTACGCCCCCACCCAGAAGCGCATGTCAGTCGATCAGGTTGTGTCGCACGATCACCTGGTCGCGCGCCGGACCGACGCCGATGACCGAGATGCGCGTTCCGCTCATCTTCTCGAGCGCGAGGACGTAGTCCTGCGCGTTCTGCGGCAGGTCGTCGAAGGTGCGCGCGGTGGAGATGTCTTCGCTCCAGCCCGGGTAGTACTCGAGGATCGGCTTCGCGTGGTGGAAGTCGGTCTGGTTGACGGGCAGGTCGTCGAAGCGCACACCGTCGACGTCGTACGCGACGCAGACGGGGATCTGCTCGAGACCGCCGAGGATGTCGAGCTTGGTCAGCACGAGGTCGGTGATGCCGTTGATGCGCGTCGCGTAGCGCGTGATCGGGGCGTCGTACCAGCCGACGCGGCGAGGACGACCCGTGGTCGTGCCGAACTCGAAGCCGCGCGAGCGCAGCCAGTCGCCGCTCTCGTCGAACAGCTCGGTCGGGAAGGGGCCTGATCCGACGCGCGTCGTGTACGCCTTCACGATGCCGACGATCCGGTCGAGGCGGTTCGGTCCGACGCCCGAGCCGGTCGAGGCGCCGCCCGCCGTCGCGGACGACGACGTGACGAAGGGGTAGGTGCCGTGGTCGACGTCGAGCATGGTGGCCTGGCCGCCCTCGAAGACGACGACGTCGCCGGCATCCAGAGCCTCGTTCAGCAGCAGCGAGGTGTCGGCGACCATCGGGCGCACGCGCTCGGCGTAGGAGAGCAGGTCTTCGACGACCTCGTCGACCGTGATGGAACGACGGTTGAAGACCTTGA
>NZ_JARHXC010000132.1:0-1415 GCF_029222405.1 Microbacterium sp. Kw_RZR3
CGCGTCAGATCCGGATCCCGCGGCGGATATGGTCCGGATCCGCGAGCGATCTCCGGATCTGGTGCGCCCTCGGGAGCGTCCGCGCGTCAGGCCGCGGGCGCCGCCCGCCGTACGAGCTCGCGGATGCTCTGCTCCACCTCGGGCGTCACCTCGACCACCGCGAATGACACCGGCCACATCGGCCCGTCGTCGAGCTGCGCGCTGTCATCGAAGCTCACCGTGCCGTAGCGGGTCTTGAACTTCGACGCCGGCTGGTAGAAGACCACGACCTTGCCGTCTTTGGCGTAGGCCGGGAAGCCGTAATAGGTCTTGGGGCTCAAGTGCCCCGCCTCTTCGAGCACGATGACGTGCAGGCGTTCGGCGACCGCGCGGTCGACGCCCTCGAGCTTCTCGATCGCCTCGAGGCAGGCCTCGTTCTCCTTCTGGATCTTCGCGAGGCCCTTCAGGCCCTTCATCGCCTGGAGCTCCTCGGCGCGCTGCTTCATCGCCGCGCGCTCTCCTGCGCTGAATCCGGTGCCCATGGCATCCGCCTCTCTCCGTCGTGGTCGCAGGATATCGCCGCCCCGGCGGCCCCACCATCCGCTGCCCGCCGTCGGCGTCGGCTCGCGGCGTCCCCTCGTGAGTGTCGGCGTGGGCGCCGGCGCTGGCGAGCGGACATCCGGATGCCACAGCCTCAGGCCTGCCGCAGCCCTTCCTCGAGCGCGACCCAGGCGAGCATCGCGCACTTCACGCGGGCGGTGTACTTCGAGACGCCGGAGAGGGCTGCCGCGTCGGCGAACGTCTCCTCGTCGAGGGGGATCTTGCCGCGCGAGCGCAGCGCCTCGCGGAAACCGGCGATCAGTGCCTCGGCGTCGGCTCGCGGCATCCCCTCGTCTCCACCGTCTTCCTGCAGGAGCGCCACCAGCATGGATGCCGAGGCCTGCGAGATCGAGCAACCGGCGCCCTCCCACGTGACCGAGGCGACGCGGTCGCCCTCGACATCGACGCGCAGCGTGATCTCATCGCCGCAGACGGGGTTGCGCTGGTGCACGGTGGCGCTGTGCGCACCGGGCTCGACGAGGCCGAAGCCGCGGGGCTTCTTCGCATGGTCGAGGATCAGCTCCTGGTACAGCGACTCCAGTCCGCTCATGCGGAGGCTCCCGCCGTGCCCGCGCCGACGCGGGCCCCGGCGCCAGCGCTCGATGCGCCCGCGGGAGAGGCGACCCCGAAGAATCCGCGAACGCGCGAGACGGCGTCGAGGAAGGTGTCGATCTCGGCCTCGGTCGTGTGGATCGCGGCGCTGGCCCGCACGGTGGCGGTGATGCCGAAGCGCCGATGCAGCGGCTGGGCGCAGTGGTGACCGACCCGGGCAGCGACCCCGCGTGAGTCGAGGAACTGACTCACGTCGTGCGCGTGGACCCCGTCGACGACGAACG
>NZ_JARHXC010000133.1:0-8168 GCF_029222405.1 Microbacterium sp. Kw_RZR3
CGCTGAGCCCGTCGAAGCGTCCGACGCGGAGCGCCACGTCGCCTGGGCGATTTCGAACGCCGCCGCCACGGCATCCCGGTTCCCGGCGTTCGAGATGACGAGGAAGCGCTGCTCTCCCGTGCGGTAGACGATGACGTCGTCGACGATGCCGCCCGACTCGGCGAGCACGAGCGAGTACTTCGCTTTGCCGATTTTCATGGTCGACAGGCGGCCGGCGAGCACGTAGTCGAGGAAGGCCGCGGCTCGCGGGCCCTCGACAACGAATTCGGCCATGTGGGAGATGTCGAACAGCCCTGCGGCCGTGCGCACAGCGTGATGCTCGGCGAGATCGGAGGTGTAGCGCACGGGCATGTTCCAGCCGCCGAAGTCGGTGAACGAGGCACCGAGGGCCTCGTGCCGATCGTGCAGCGGCGACGTGCGCGGTGGAGCGGGGGTTTCGGTCATGAGTTCTGCCGTTCGCGATGACGGTCAGACGCCGGCCGGCGCCTGAGAACTCCCCCTCTGTCATGGGCCTGAGAGTTTCGCTCGCGCCCTCGTGAGGGAGGTCGAGCTTTCACCGTCGGCGGATCCGGCGCGGTGCACCCGGATCACTTTCCAGAGTGGCCCGATCGACGCGGTACGCGTACCTGAGAGATTGGCGGGGAGGCTTGCTCCTTCGGTGCCCGGCTGCGTTCGCCGGAGCTCTCCCGCATCGATCATGGGGCCGGTGTGGACTTGTGGGGTCAGCCTAGCGGGTGGGGGCGCTGGATACAGCCTGCATCGCCTGGGAATCAGTAGGAGCCGCCGGGCCAGACGCCCTCGGGGAGGCGGATGCACGGAGAGAAGGAATCAACATCGAGCTCCGCGCGATCACGGATGTATCGAACAATCCAGAGCGATCCGTACTCTCCGGCAATGTTGACGAGCGAGTCCCCCTGGTCCTGCCGCAGCCCGACGCGATAGTTGCCACCGTTGTTGTAGTGGTCCGCAATGACTCCGATGACTTCCTCGGGTGGCGGGTCTCCCACCACGGTGGCAGTAAGGCCGCCGGCCCACTGCCGTGCGCCGTCTCGGGTGCACCCCAGGAGAGCGCCCTTCTCTTGTTGCTCGATGTCTCTCAGCATCGAGGAGGGGAGCACGGCCGAGATTTCTCGTTCAACCTCCTGAGCGAGCCTCTTCGCGTCGTCGACGCTCAGATCTTCATCGACGATGTCGCCGGTGGGCACGCACGCCGTGAGCAACAGACAAACCAGGGCGAAGACGCCGAGTCCTCCAACAACCCGCCGCCTCACTTGAGCAGCCTCTCTTTGAGATCATTCAAGGCGTTCTTGTTCTCCTCGCTGACTCCCGCGATCAGACTGTGGTTGGCGAGCGGCGAAAGAGACACGCGCTGAGAGGGACCGTCCGGGGTGACAAACGGAGCGAGGTCGCCGCCCAGCAGGACATCGACGTCCGTCGGCCTCTCGTAGATGTGGCTCTCGAACGCCGGGACCGCGTCTGGCGCTCGCCCTGCTCCCACGAGCATCGCGTCCTGAGCCATCGAGAGCGCATCTGTGTAGCTCCAGTGCGAGTAACTGGTCGACGCGTCGAGCGTCCAGCCCTCGGGAACCCAGGCACCGGACAACGAATGAACCTGGTCATAGTGCGCCCCCTGCACCTCGGAGGCCGTGACAGGGACGAGCCCCCAGCTGTGTCCCATGGCGATCTGCCGACAGTGTGCGAGCGTCGGATCGCTGGCTACCTCGCGGTGAAGACGTGCAAGCGCTTCACCCGCGGGAGCGGCCCTGTCGGGGCCGTTGGCTTCGAGGAGGCCGATGCCGAATCCTGTCTGTCCGGGATACTCGTCGTCGCCAGGGAAGTCTGTACCCTTCCACACGAACGCGACCATGCCGCTCTCCTGCTCGGTCATCCACTGAGAGACACCCTGAACTTCTCCTCGATAGAAGCTGTCGACCCGTGTGAACGTTCCGGGCACATAGGTCAAAACCCGCGTCGTCCCCGTCCCCGGCGTGCCGAACATCTCGATGATCCGGTTGTCCGCGGGCTCGTAGAGGTACAGCTGCACCTTGCCGGTCTCGACGCCACGGAGATAGTCGCGCTCCGCTCGCAGCGCGTCCCACGCAGCACGCCTCTCCGCCTGCAGGTCCGCGCTCGCCCCCTCACCGCGAAGCCGCTCCCACCCCGCCAGCTCAGCCTCGACGTCACCCAGGCGCGAGCGCGCCGTCACCCGGTTCGCCGCGACCCGCGCGAGAGGCGGCACGCCGCCCAGGGCCCCGACGAGAGCCGGAGCGCCGTCGATGAGGGCGGCCGCGGCTGCTGGAGAGAGGGTGTCCCACCAGGCGCGCACGACGTCGGGAGCGGGCGGATGCTCGCGGAGCAGATCCGCCCACTCGGGATGAGCGGCGATGAGTCGGGCGATCCGGGACGTCCCCGAGCGCGCGAGCGCGAGCAGAGGCGCCATGACGAGCTCGGTCGCGATCTCTTCGCTGCGCACGGCCCACGTGAGCCGGGGGCCGAGGGGTGGTGCGGCGGCATCCGGGATCGCGACCTCCCATGTCGGAGGAAGCGGGATCGCGGCGAGATCGCCACGCGCCTGGTCGATCCGCTCATCGACGTCCGCGGCGAACCCGTCGATCTCGCGCGTGAGTTCGACGGAACGGTCGCGGTCATCGATCCCCCGGGCTGCGCGCGCGAACTCCGCGACGTGCTCGACGAGACCCCGGCGGCGCAGCGCCAACCACAGGAGGTCGTCGGACAGACGATCGACGATGTCGGCTGCGCGGAGCAGAGCCTCGCCGACGTCGGCGGCGACCACGGCGAGAGGCCGCATCTTCGCGGCGACGGCGGCCGCTTCCGGCGCCTCGTACACCGCTTCGAGGCCGTCCCACCGGGAGACGACCGCGCTTCCCGCCTCGGGGAGGAGGGCCGCCTTGGCTCGCAGCTCTTCAGCGACGCGCCCCAGCGCGGCGGCGTCCACGGGAATCTCGGGGATCACGCCGAAATCCGCACTCACGCGACCCGCCACCGTCCGGTGCCCCGACGCGTCTCGAGCTGCGCCGCCGTGACGGCCATCACGACATCTGCTCGGCAGTACTCCGCCACGGCCTGCTCCGCGACCGTCAGGACCGAACCGGCGTGAGCGATCGATCCGCCCGCCTTCTCCTCCCACGGGTCCATGACACGGCAGAACGCCTGGAACAGCTCGGGCACCGGGGCCATGGCATCCCGAATCCCCCACAGCGCCTGGACGGTCGCTCCGACCGCGTCCGTCAGGTCATCGAGACGCCGTGCCGTGTCGCCGGCAAGCCCGAGAAAGCCGGGGACGTCGATGGCGTAGCGGTCGGTCATCCGCGAGACGTTAGCTGGATCGCCGAGAGGCCCCGAGAACTTCTCCACAGACGCCGACCTGGTGAGGAGAAGTCGGCGAGCGAGCGTCAGCGCGGAATGCACGCTCCGGATGCCACGGGCGTCGACAGCGAGTCGAGTTGGGCCATCACGGGCTCGAGTTCGGCGGGCGTCATCGCGTATCCGACGTTCTCGTCGGTGTCGGACCGCGCGAAGACGACGCCGGCGACATCGCCGGACGGTGTGAGAAGAGGACCACCCGAGTTGCCGGGACGGATCACCGCGCCGAGCGCGTAGATCTCACGCGGGGTCGACTGCCCGTCGTAGATGTCCGGAACGGGCACGGTCCCCACCGACAGCACCTGCGCGCTGCCGGAGGTGAAAGGCCCGCCGTACGGGTACCCCTGGACGACGGCGGCAGCTCCCACGTCGAGAGTGGAGACGACCGGGAGGGGCTTGGCATCCAGGCCGTCGACCGCCACCACGGCCAGGTCGTCGGTCGGGTCGAAGTAGACCACTCGGCCCTCACGCGCGGGCTGACCGGGAAGTTCGACGAGCGGAGTGTCGACACCCGCGACCACGTGGGCGTTCGTGATCAGTCGGCCGTCGCCCGCCACGAACCCGGATCCGCTCGAGGTGACACCGCACGCGTAGGCCGTGCCGGAGATGCGGGCGACCGACTGCGCCGCTTCCGTGAGAGCGGGGTCGTCGAGCGCGATGTCGGGAGCCGTCGGCACCGGACCGATCTGGATCAGCTGGCCCAGCCGCGGAAGGCCGTCGGCGAGGACGTTACCGCGCAGTTCCGCGATCGCCGCGCGGACGGGGGCGGGGGTGATGTCGTCGATCGTGCGGACGACGGCCGACGACCCGAGCGCGGCGGAGACCACCGGCATCCCGGCGGGGATCAACGAGCCGGACACGAACGAGATGGCGAGGGCCGCTGCGGCGACGTTGACGACCCCGCCCAGGAGTCGCTCGGGGATGCGCAGCTTGATGCGGTCGGCACCACGTCGGAACATCTGCCCCACGGCGCTGCCGAGACCGGCCCCGAGCAGCAGGAGGAGCACACCCGCGCCGACCATGGCGGGTCCACGCCACGCGGGTTCGGCGACCCACTGGCCGACGAACGGCGTCACCCAGAACGCGGCGAGCGCGCCCAGTGCCAATCCCGCGAAGAAGCCGATCGTTGCGAGGAATCCCCGCGACAGCCCCACGAGGAGTGCGATCGCCAACACGACGATCAACACGATGTCGACAACAGCCACCCGCACCTCCGAGGTCTGCGATCAGGGTACGTCGCCGGTCCTGGGAGAACCCCTCGACGCGCGTTTTGCGCTTCGGGTCACACTGACATTAAGATCGTCGACGGAGATATGGTCACCATGACACGAACCCCTCGCCCCGAGTCCCGAGACGCCGACGTGCGCGTCGCCGTCTCGACGGTCATCTTCAGCGTCCGCCGCGACGCGCACGACGAACCGGTCCTGTCCCTCCCCCTCGTCCGCCGCACGCGCGACCCCTTCGACGGTCGGTGGGCGTTGCCCGGGGGCTGGCTCGACGCCGCCGAAGAGCTCGACACCGCAGCATCCCGAACCCTGGCCGAGACGACGGGCCTCACCCCCAGCTACCTCGAGCAGCTCTACGCGTTCGGAGCCGTGGACCGCTCCCCCACCCGCGTCGTGTCGATCGTGTACTGGGCGCTGCTGCGCTCCGACGAGGTCGACGCCCAGGTCGCCGCGCACGAACGCGAGGGCGACGCGCCCGAGAACGTCGAGTGGTTCGACGCAACCGACCTCCCGCCGCTGGCGTTCGACCACAACGACATCGTCGAGTACGCCCTCTGGCGTCTGCGCAACAAGGTCGGCTACAGCCGGATCGCGCACGGCCTCCTCCCCGACGAGTTCACGCTCGCCGACCTCCGCGAGGTGAACGAGACGATCCTCGGCAAGCGCCTGGACCCCGCGAACTTCCGCCGTCAGGTCGACACCTCGAACACCCTCATCCCGACCGAGCGCTTCCGCACCGGAAGCCACCGCCCCGCCCGTCTGTACCGCTACAACCGCGATGTGGAGCTCGCCGACCGCGGCCCGCTCCCCTCCCGTCACTGATCGGAACGCCCATGGCCGCCACCCTCATCACCCTGCAGCCCCGCCCCGCGATCGACCCGAGCGTCGATCACGCGATCCAGGCGATCGTCTCGGGCGCGTCGACCGACGCCACCTGCACGACCGACCTCGCCGTCGGCCCCTGGGACTTCGACACGCGCCCCGGCTACGGTCCCGGCTCGTCGATGGGCGACGTGATCCCCACGGGCTCCCCGCGACAGGGCGAGCTGCCCGCGGAGTACCGAGAGGCGTCCGACGACGAACTCGATGAGCGCATCCGCGCGGCCAAGGCGGCCCTCGGCGATCGCGTCGTCGTGCTCGGCCACTTCTATCAACGCGAGGAGGTCGTGCGGCACGCCGACTACGTCGGCGATTCGTTCCAGCTCGCCAATGCGGCGAAGGAGCGTCCCGAGGCCGAGGCGATCGTGTTCTGCGGCGTGCACTTCATGGCCGAGACGGCCGACCTGCTCTCGCGCCCCGACCAGGCCGTCATCCTCCCGAACCTCGCCGCCGGATGCTCGATGGCCGACATGGCCGACATCGACCAGGTCGAGGAGTGCTGGGAGCAGCTCGAAGACGTCCTCGGCGATCTGGAGACCCCGGATGCCGACGGCCTGGTGCCGGTGATCCCGGTGACGTACATGAACTCCAGCGCCGCCATCAAGGGATTCGTCGGCCGTCACGGCGGCATCGTCTGCACCTCCTCGAATGCGCGCACCGTGCTCGAGTGGGCTTTCGCCCGCGGTCGCCGCGTGCTCTTCTTCCCCGATCAGCACCTGGGCCGCAACACGGCGAAGGCCATGGGCGTTCCGCTCGAGCAGATGCCGATGTGGAACCCGCGGAAGCCGCTCGGCGGATCGACGGCCGAGGTCATCGAGGACAGCCGCGTCATCCTGTGGCACGGGTTCTGCTCGGTGCACCGCCGATTCACCGTCGACCAGATCGAGAAGGCGCGCGCCGAGCACCCCGGTGTTCGCGTGATCGTGCACCCCGAGTGCCCGATGGACGTGGTGGATGCCGCCGACGAGGCGGGATCGACCGACATCATCCGCAAGGCCATCGCCGCCGCCACCGAGCCCACGACCTTCGCGATCGGCACCGAGATCAACCTCGTGCAGCGCTTGGCCGCGCAGTACCCGCAGCACGAGATCTTCTGCCTCGACCCGGTCGTGTGCCCGTGCTCGACGATGTACCGCATTCACCCCGGTTACCTCGCGTGGGTGCTCGAGTCGCTCGTGGCGGGCCAGGTGGTCAACCGCATCACGGTCCCGGCCGATGTCGCCGAGCCCGCCACCGTCGCCCTCGAGCGCATGCTCGCGGCCAAGCCGAACGGTGCCGTGAAATGACCACGGTCGTCGTGGTGGGCAGCGGTATCGCCGGTCTCACGGCGGCGCTGCACGCGGCGGAGAACGGATGCCACGTCACGATCGTGACGAAGGGCGCTCTTCCCGACACGAACACGCGGTGGGCCCAGGGCGGGATCGCGGCGGTCACCCACCCCGCCGACAGCGTGGTCTCGCACGCCGCCGACACGCACACCGCGGGCGCCGGGCTCACGGACGCCGCTGCCGTCGACGTCCTCGTCGGCGAGGGGCCGGCACGGATCCTCGAACTCGTTTCGCGCGGGGTGACGTTCGACCGGACGCCGGAGGGCGACTTCGCCCGCGGCTTGGAAGCCGCGCACAGCGTTCCGCGCGTGCTGCACGCGGGCGGGGACGCGACCGGCGCCGAGATCCAGGCGGCTCTGGGCGCCGCGGTGCGCGCCGCCGATCTACCCGTGCGGGAACATGCCCTTCTGCGTGACCTCGTGGTCGAAGGCGGTCGCGTCACGGGGATCGAGCTCGACGGCGGCGAGCGTCTCGACGCCGACGCGGTGATCCTCGCGACCGGTGGCGCCGGACAGCTGTACGCGCACACCACGAACCCGCTTGGTGCGACCGGGGACGGGATCGCGGCAGCCCTGCGCGCCGGTGCCGCCGTCGCGGATCTCGAGTTCATCCAGTTCCACCCCACCGCCCTCGCTGTTGGGGCTCCGTTCCTCGTGTCCGAGGCCGTCCGCGGCGAAGGTGCCGTCCTCATCGACGACGCCGGTCGGCGGTTCTGCTTCGACGTGCACCCCGATGGGGAACTGGCACCCCGCGACGTCGTCGCCCGGGCCAACGCGCGGGCGATGGCCGCGCAGGGCGATCGTCCGGTTCGCCTGGATGCCACCGCGCTCGGCGCCGAACGTCTCGCGCAGCGCTTCCCCACGATCGATGCCGCCGTCCGCGCACGTGGGCTCGATTGGGCGCGGGAGCCCATCCCCGTGACGCCCGCCGCGCACTACCTCATGGGCGGGATCGTCACCGACCTCGACGGGCGCACGAGCGTCCCCGGTCTGTACGCGGTCGGCGAGACGGCGCGCACGGGCGTCCACGGCGCGAACCGCTTGGCATCCAATTCCCTGCTCGAAGGGGCGGTGTTCGGCGCGCGGGCCGGGGAGGCCGTGACGGAGGAAGGCACGTGGCCGGTCGCGCCGGCATCGGCCGCTCTCGAGCACGTCGAAGCCGCCGCGGACGCTCCCCCGTTCTCGCGCGAAGCCCTCCAGCAGATGATGTGGGCGCACGCAGGGCTCGTGCGCGATACCGCCGGCCTCGACCACGCGTCCGGGCTCCTCGCCGCCTGGGCCGCTTCCCCGTCCCCTCGCTCGATCGAGGACGCCAACCTTCTGCTCGTCGCCCGTCACGTCGTCGCCGCGGC
>NZ_JARHXC010000134.1:0-21998 GCF_029222405.1 Microbacterium sp. Kw_RZR3
CGCTTACGCCTTGTTCTCGGCGCGGTTGCGACGAACCTTCGCGGCGACCGCGACGGTCGCACCGGCGAGCACGAGCGCGCCGCCGCCGATGTAGATGCCCATGAGCGACTCACCGTTGACACCGGTCGCCGGGAGAGCGGTGCCGCCGCCCGGGTTCAAGCCGGAGCCGCCACCAGCGCTACCGTCGGCGCGGGCGCCGCTCGCAGCGAGGGTGTAGGGGCCGCTGGGGTTGGCGGGAAGGGTGACGACCGCAGTCGCGGCGCCCGACGAGTCGGCGGTCTTGGTGACCGACGCCGAGGTGACGGGGAGGTTGGCGGTGGCGATGTTCGCACCGGTGACACCGCGCCCGACGAGCGTGAACGTCACTTCGGTGCCGGGCTGGAAGCCGGAAACCGGAACGGGGCCGTTCGAGGTAACGGTGATCGTGACGGTGTTGGGGCCGGTGGGAACGTACGCCTGCGCGGCGACGGGCGCGGCGAGGAGCAGCGCGGCGGCGACAGATGCCGAGGCGACTGCCGTAGTGAGACGACGCTTCATGAGAGCCTGCTTTCGAAACCGATGTGGCGGTACGTGATGGGTCCGCGCGGTGCCGACAGTCGTCCAAGTGGCGCGTGCGGACGGGATTGATGCGGTGTCGTGCGGCTGAATGCTTTCTTGAGTATCCCCTACGGATCTGCTGGATTGCAAACCGTAGCGGTTTCTTTTACGTAAACAAATCGCGACACGCGAACAATCGCCCGGACGACGGAGAGCCTCACTCCGCGAGGGAGCGAGCGCCTTAGTTGAGGCGGCAGGAGGTCGTAACGGTGGGGCTGCGGGACGAATCGGCGGTGGGGGTAATGAGAGCTTGCGCTCCCGTTGGAGTCGATGACATTCGGGCGACGACAGTAATCTCTGTCGTTGCTCCCGGCGAGAGGTCGGTGCCAAAAGTCAGAACTTGGCGTCCCTCGTAGTCGTCTTTTTGGAAAGCTGCGTTGTCTCCCGTGCTGGCAGCCACCAACGTGGAGCCCTGTGGCAGGTAGATGTTGCTGATCACATTGGCCTGACCTGGCTTCGTTCCGTAGGCACCTCCGCCGGTGATGTATTCCGGTAACGAAGTTGCGGCATCGGCCGGCGCTGTGTTAGTGAGCGAAACCCGCAGGGTGAGATCGTCCCGCCCGCTATCGCTGACAGACCCGCATGAGCCGGACGTGATCGTTACCGTCGGTTTGAGGTAGTAACTCATCTTCGAGCCTGTGCCGTCATTGAAGAACACGCCGAAGCGGGCGGTGCGGGAATCGCTCACAGGCAGCTGGCCCGCGAGGGTCGTGCCCTCAAGAATGGCTTCTTCATCGGCGTCAGCGCTCCACACGAGAAGGCGGCGCTCTTCGCTTGCGCGACCGAGAGCGGCGAGCAGACCCTCCATGGTTCCGCGACCGTTGATCAACCCCTCGAAAACAGCGCCGGCAGCGCTAGCAAACACCTTGTCTTGTGTCGCCGGGTCCGAGTACCGGAAATAGACCTCATTGAGGAGGAACTGGACTGCGTTCTCTCGGGTGAGTGAGTCGCCGGTAGGAAGTTCGACAGGTCCGATCGTCTCAAGGAGGTATGACAGCACCACAGGATCGACGGCGATGACCCCGTCCACCTGCACGCCCGTCTTCGACCGATACATCTCTCGAGCTATAGGTCCGTCGACCGGGAAGTTCGGAACCTGAGTCAAGTTGTGGAAGTAGCGCGCGGGTCTGGTTCCGTAGATCTTTGTCACTTCAGCAGGCAAAGGAACGATCGGGTCAGCAAGATCTCTGACTAGTCCGGTCGCCGACTGCGTATCCACTAGCGAGATCTTTCCCGCATCCGTGTGTAGGAGGATGGCGGTTCCGGTGAGCCCTCCGAGCGATCTCCACTCGGCGTTGTTCTGTACAAGCAGTAGATAGTTGCGAGGACCGTCCTGTCCCAGCATGTTTGGCAAGAGTTGTGATGTGCGTGCGAGGCCGTCGATCGATCCGGCCACCTGGTTGAAGAGCGTGCTGGCCTGGCCGACGGCGGAATCAACGACGCCGAGGAGCGGCGTTCGATTGATGTCTTGCACGGCACGAGCGGCAGCTCCAGCTCGGGTTGCTGCGGTCTGAGCAGGATCAACGAGGTCGGGCAGCACGCTGGTGTCGATGTGCCCGTCGACAGGCTTGAGGCTATCTATCGATACCCCGTTAGTTGATGCGGCGAGTGGCAGAAGACTTTCTCGAATCAGCACATCGCTGGATGACGCGATGGTGCGAAATGCGGCCAGTTGCGGACCGATCCAAGGCGTGCGTTCAGCCAACTTCCAGACGGGGTCGGACGTGAGCTCGCGCGCCTCGGATGTGTCCGCAGCCAGCCGCGAAAGTGTCGCGGCCGCCGCGGAAGGGTCGCGCGAAACAGTCGAGATACTCTCGCTAGCTCCGGTCTGAACGCTCTGAAGGTATCGATAGGCCAAAGCGCCCCGAGTGCCTATCCATAATGCGCACAGCACGACGACGAGCACGATGCCAGCCATTGCCCAAGCGGCTACTAGGCCGGCTCGGCTAGCCGGACCCGGGAGAACTGGTGCGCTCACTCCGCAGCCTTCCTGTCGGCACACACCCTTACGTGCATTGTGTCGACACGTGAGCAACAGCGGGGACTGAGCGACGCGACGTCAACGAGTGACGACCGCACCTGGGGCAGGCAGAGCATTTTTAGGTCTCGTTACTCGTTCCGCGCGAGGTGCGGCGGGACGTGAATCCAAGCTCGTCGATTGTGGGTGATTGAGGGACGGTCGCAAATGGCGTTGATCGCCCACGCTGCTTCGCAGCCTTACGGCTGGTCTTGGAACTCTGCGCGGGCTCGACTCGGTATCCGTACCCATACCCGTACCCATAGGCCGAGTAGTAGGAGTCGGGGCCCCGCGTCGGCACCATCGACATCACAAAGCCAGCCAACTTTGCCCCCACAGTATTGAGCGCTGCGGTCGCGAGAGTCAGCTGATGCTTCGTGATTCGTCCCGCAGAGACGACCATCAACGCGCCGCTCGTTGCTCGAGAAAGAATTGCTGCATCGGTGACGGGAAGCAGAGGCGGCGCGTCGCACAGGACGACATCGAAATCTCGCTCAAGCATCTCGAGTAGCAAGTTCATCTGGTGAGATCCGAGGAGTTCGCTCGGATTGGGCGGAATCTTCCCGGCAGGGAGCACATACAGGCTTCGGCCGCCCCAGGGCAGCATCACATCATTGACCTTCGCTCGGCCGATGAGCACATCCGTCAGCCCCGCGCCGCCCTCGATGCTGAGGTACTCAGCGACTTTCGGCTTGCGCAGGTCCGTATCGAGCAGAGCAACCCGCTTCCCCGCGTCAGCCAGCGCAATCGCCAGATTGATCGTCGTTGTCGACTTCCCTTCACTCGGAATCGAACTGGTGATCACGAAGCTTGAGCGTCCACCCATGTCGAGGAACTGCAGATTTGTGCGGAGCGCGCGGAATGACTCCGCGCGTTGGCTGAGAGGATCGGCGTGGACAATGAGGGGCCGGTCCTTCGCGTTCGAATCGAAGGCGATAGCGCCTATCGCCGGTGCCGTGGTGATCTGCTCTGCGTCTCGAGGAGTTCGCACTCGGTTGTCCAAGCGGGTACGAAGGACGGCAGCACCAATCCCCAAGATGAGTCCGACCAATGTTCCGATTACGAGGTTGACCGGAGCATTCGGGCTCGTGGGCTTGAGAGCCGGTTGCGCGTCACGTACTCGCGTCAGGCGAATCGTGCTCGATCCGTCGCTCGCCTCCGGTTCGAGTTGAGGAACCTCCTCAGACAGGCTGGCCGCGACTTCGTTGGCAATCTGAGCAGCGCGGACAGCGTCCGGGTCTGCCGCCGTGATGTTGATGAGGGTTGAGTTGAGTCCTCCGGTGGCCGAGACACGGCTAGATAGTGACTCAGGCGTGGTTGCCAATCCGAGCTTCGCGATGACGGGGTCGAGAATTGCCGGAGTGCTTACCAGGCCCACGTAGGTATTGATTCGTGCCTGAGCAAAGCTGGAGCCCTGCTGCAGCTCTGCCACGGTGCTGCCAGCCTGAGTCGAGACAAAGACAGTGCTTGAGGACTCGAACAGCGGCACACGCGTGAGCGTGTAGGCCGACGAGCCGGCTAGGCCGAGGAATGTCAGCAAGACGATCACGAGCCAGTTCTTGCGAAGAGTGCGGATAAATACGCTGAGCTCCATGGGGCCTTCCGAAGACACGCTGACGACCTGTAGGGCCCAGATCGAACAATCGACTTCAGTGTGCCATATCCGATGTTTCGTTCTGGCGTCGATATAGGCTTCGTGGGTACGCCCCCAGGCAGTGGGCCTGCTATTTGGGGGCCAGCCGCGGGGTCTGGGGCTGGTCGGGGCGAATGTGCGGGGGAGGTCGTGAATCTTCCATTCCTAAGGTCCCCGGTCGGCCACCAATGAATCTGTGCGCGACCGCGGTTCGTGGACGCTAGGTTTGCAACGTGTCTGACGAGTTCGGTTACACCCGCACCAGTGGCGATGGAGCGGACGAACATCTAGATGGTCAAGTCATGCCTCGTCGACGACGGTCAAGGCGCCGTGCAGATTGGCGGTTCGGCGGTACGTCTGTCCGTCGGTGGGACTCGAAGGTGCTGTCCATTGCCCTAGCTGGCGTCGGAGTCGGCCTTGTCGCGTCAGTATTTCTTGGAAGCGTAGGCGGGCGGTGGGCCTCCGTTCTATCGAGTGTCGCACTCTGGGCGGGGATGAGTTGTGCCGTCGGTTTCGCCTTCGCCCGAGCCAGGCCCGCCGGTCTCGTCGCATTCCGTGCGGTAGACCTCCTGTGGGGCGTCGGGTTTGGTGTAAGCCTGAGAGTTCTGCAAGGGCTCATTACGGGGGCGGATGCTCGTTCTTTTCCGTCTGCGATTTCCTTAGACGGCGTGCTTCCGCCCGACTGGTGGCTGACGACCGCGACGTCGGCCGGGGTCATCGCTCCTGTCGTAGAAGAATTCTTCTTCCGCGCTGTCGTTCTTGTCGCTACTTATCAGCTCTTACGTCGGAGCACCGGCGCGCCCGCGGCCGCTGTGACTTCGGCACTGGTCTCGGCTGGTGGATTTGTCCTGCTCCATGCTGCATTCTCTGCTGAGGGGCTGACCGACGGAATTCAACTGTTTATTGTCGGTGCGACCTGTAGCGCACTTGTCTTGCTCACTGGGCGCATATGGGGCGCGGTTGTCGTCCACATCGCCTACAACGTGAGTTTCCTTGCGCTGGTAGTCCTCGGCTCTGTGTTGCAGTAAGTGCTGGTGACAGAGTTCCGTCGCCGACTCAGTCGGACAGTGCATGATCGATTAGTGTCCGAACGAGATTTTCTATGTGACGACGTTGGCTGAGCTGGATTGCGCGATGGGCGGAGCTCCATCAGCAATCGCACAGCTGAGCATGACGAGGAGGTACACCGCGTGCGAGCCAGTCAGCGGCTGCGCCAGGAGAATCGTCAGGAACACAACAAGCATCGCTGGCATCGCAATCGCGCGGTGCCGTGTCAGTGCGAGGGGAAGGAGGAGGGCGCATATTCCTAGCACGAAGAACGGCCATCCGCCCTCGCTGACGCCAGCGATCAGGTTGACGTTCGGTGAATAGATAGTTGAACGCTCCCCAAGCGACAATTGTGCCAGTGCGTGCAGGCCTTCCGACGTCGCGAGATTACGGCCTTCGAGAGAGACGTTGTTGATGTCTGACTTCGCCGCTAGCCCGAACTGTGGAGCGTAAACCGCAACCCACGCGGCGATCGCGAGTGCGATCGCGCCTGCAGTCCACCTGAGATATGTGGAGAGCGGGGACGAGTCGCGTCGTCCCGAGAAAAACAGGGTGAAGGCCACGGCGACTATGAACACCCCGAAACCGGCTGTTGATCCAGAGGTCAAGACACCCACCGCAGTGATGGTCCGCCCTGCCAGGCTAAGCAGTGTTTTCGGCATCACCGCGGGCCACAATGCCCATCCGAATGCCGCGTACATGCCCCACCAGCCAGGTTCGCGTCCAATTCCGAGGGCGCGATCGATGGGCACCCCGAAGAAGGAGATTCGGGACAGTGTTGGAGTGAAAGGGAAGAGTACGGAGCTGGTCAGATTGCCAATCGAGACCGTGGCAATCTGCACAACGCCGACGGAGACAGCCATCAGGAGGGTGATGGCGCTGAAGAGCGACATAATAGCTATGAGGTACAAAAGCACGCGCCCGAACGCACGAGCTCGATCCGGTCTCCCCAGATAGAGGCCGAAGGCGATCAGGATCACCATTCCCGTCACCAGTCCGTTGGCATACGGTCCTGCATCGAATCCGAGTTCGCCCGCTCGTAGCGTCGCCCACATCCCCCCGCCCACGAAAGTTGTGATGACGACGACGGTCGCCGGTGACAGGCGCGCATGCGTCCAGTCGAACAATGGAATACCCACGAGCATCAAGAGGCAGACAGCTGTCCCAAAATTGGCGAACGATTCGCCCAGGATGTTCGGTCGAACGGCGAGGAACGCAAGGAGCATCACTGTCGCGAGGAGCCACGCTCCGACACTCCGTGGCGGTGTCTCCACCAGATTCTCGCGAGCTTGGATGACTCCGGTCATGTTGCGACTTTATTCGATCGTCGCAAAGAATGACGCGCTGCGCGCAGCACGCTGTCCCGGCTTCGTTCCCATGCGACCAACCCCCAACGTTTACATCGCTCTGACGGCTATGAATCATGGGTCGGCGCGGGGAAATGCAGGCCGTTCGCGGGTGAGGGCGCGTGGCTCTGCTGCGTTCGGCCGCCGGTAGAGACGACCCCCTTGCTTTCTATCTGCGCATCCGTGCGTGGCGTCACGTTGTCGCGGTCAGGGTGAGGTCCCGGTGCGGACCCTGGCATCGGCTGGAGCGGGCATTCGTGATGGTGGTCTGAAGACAAGTGCGGAAGGTCGACCGGGTTGTAGGGGACGGGGCGGCCGCCTCGGGAACCGCGGCGCTTGCGGTGGCCTTGCTGGTCGCGGGGCTCTGGGATCACCGCTTCGATACCGCGGCTGCGAAGGTGGGCGCGGATTGCTCGGGATGAGTACGCCTTGTCGCCGCGCAGCCGGTCGGGTCGAGTACGGGGCCGGCCGGCCGGCCCGACGGGCGACGCGGAGCTCAGCCAGCAGGGGCGGGAGCATCGGGGAGTCGCCCGCTTGTCCGGGGGTTATCAGTGTCACCAGAGGAAGTCCGTGGCCGTCGACGAGCTGGTGGATCTTCGTGGACAGGCCACCGCGGGAGCGACCGAAACCGTGCTCAGGCGGCTCGAGCAGCGGATTCGTGTAATTCGACGAAGCCCCCTGTGGTGCGGGTGATGTTCGTCGCGTGCTGGTGGGCGCGAGTGATCGTGGAGTCGACGGACACCGACCAATCCACCGCGCCAGCCGCATCCGCAGCACTGAGCAGTCGGTCGAGCACGGCGTCCCAGATGCCGTCGGCCGCGAGACGGCGATGCCAGGCCCATACTGTCTGCCACGGACCGAACGTTGCAGGCAGATCCCGCCACGCGATCCCCGTCCGGTACCGGTAGACGATGCCTTCGACCATCGTTCGGGCATCCGCGAACGGACGCCCCTTTCTCCCCGTGGGCCCGGGCAACAGATCAGCGATCAACGCGAACTGGTCATCCGCAAGCAAAACAAAAACGCGACACCCCGCCAGCATCACAGCCCACACGCCCAACCATTTACAAGACACGCCCTAGGCTCAAGTGACTTTATGGGGAAGAGATTGCCAAGCGGTCTACAACTTCTTGTGCGCGTCTACGCGTCCGAAGGCATGATGACTTCGCGCCTGCGCGAAGCGATCACATGAGGGCAGACCGCCGAAGTCAACGACACCCGGTACCACGAACGTCGAATTGGAGGACTGCCCCGCCCCTTGGCAAGACAACTGGGGCCGTGTCGGTAAAGCGTGATCCCGTGAATCGGCTACGCAGCCTCAATCGTCACAATAGACTGGCGCGCATGAACATCGAGCCCCGTTCGGCAACCGGCTCTGCGCGAACGAAGCCCCTACGTCTTCCGCTCGCACTCTATGTGGGCGAGAGTATCTCGAGCTTGTGGGAGGCGGGCAAGAACCCGCGTAACATGGCTTTGGATGGTTTGCGTGGAATTGCCATCTTGCTCGTAGTTGCTAGCCACGTGTCGTCCGCGAGGCTTCCCGCAGGAGGAATGGTCGGCGTCACATTGTTCTTCACCTTGTCGGGTTACCTCATCACTGGACTACTCATCCGAGAGAAGTCCGACACTGGGCGCGTCTCCTTTGGAGATTTCTACATCCGTCGGGCGCTTCGTCTGCTCCCCGCAATCTTGTTTCTTCTCGTGCTCACGCCATTTGTCCTCTGGGCGCTGCGCGACCCAGCTCTCGGCCCCGACCTGATCCCAGCATCGCTGATCACGTTGTTTTACATGAGCAATGTCTTCCGTGCTATGGGCGACCACCTCGTGGTTTACGGTCACACCTGGTCCCTGTCGGTTGAGGAGCAGTTCTACATCCTCTGGCCGGCGATTTTCGTTCTTGTCATCCTTCGTCGGATACCGCGGCCAGCCCAATTCTGGAGCCTTTTCGCGCTTGCCGTGCTATTTGCTGCGTGGCGGATCATCTCGGCTTATACGATGCCTTTTGATCGAGCCTATTTTTCCCTGGATACGAACGCATTCGGGTTGCTCGCTGGAGCCGCGCTGGCAATAAGGCCCCCGAAGATCCCAAAGAAAGTTGCGTCGTGGATGGCCGCGCTGGCCGTTCTCACATTGGTGGTCATCTCGGTCTACCCGCTCGAAGGGGGATCACCCCAGTACTACAGCTTCCTCGTCGCCGCCGCCCCGTTGGCTGCAGCGGTGGGACTCGTCGCGATCACCGGCGCACGCCACGCATCCATCCCACTGGGTACACCACCGCTTGTGTTCTTTGGAAGACTGTCCTACGGCCTGTACCTTTGGCACGAGGTTATTCTCTTCACGCGCCCAGACGGATCTCCTATTACCGAAACCGCTCGCGTCGTCGCGGCCGTTGTCTCCATCCTTATCGCAACCGTCTCGTGGGTTCTGGTCGAGCGGCCAGCTCTGCTCCTTAAGAAACGCTTCGAGCGAGTGAAGCCTGAAACGGCATTGTCTGACATACGTTGACTTCTTAGCGAGGTCGAGCTATTCATTCCGCCCGGTTTTAGCGAAGGCGTGCTTTATGCGTCGCGATCGACACGGAAGGCGTCCCATTCCGCGGAGTGAGTCCGAATGGCGAACGATGGGCTTGGTGCTAGGGCGTGTTGCTAAAGGGTTTCCGTTGCCTCACGGGTGATTCTGGATGTCGTGTCGCGCGATGTGATTTCTGATGAGGCTTGGGCCGTGATCGGGCCGTTGTTCCCGGCGGCGAAGGTCACTGGTCGGCCTCCGGTGGATCGTCGCACGGTGGTTGAAGCGACGGCGTGGCGGTTTCGGACGGGCGCACCGTGGCGGGACGTGCCGGAGCGGTTCGGGAACTGGAACACGATCTACAAGAACTTCAACCGGTGGGCCGACGCGGGGGTGTGGGCGCGCGTGCTGGAAAGGACGCAGTCTCTCGCGCAGCAGGCCGGGGACCTGGACTGGGTCGCCTCGATCGACTCGACGATCGTGCGCGTCCACCAGCACGGAGCGACCCTTCCCCGCACCACAGGGGGCTCTATCGAACTACAAGAAATTCGGGGCGGAGCCGCCTGACCATGCGATCGGCCGGTCCCGGGGCGGACTGACGACGAAGAGCCACCTGGTCTGCGACGGGAAGGGACGCGCTCTCGCCTTCATCCTCACTCCCGGGCAGGTCGCGGATACCAGCATGTTCCCCGCGACCCTCGAGCAGATCCGGGTTCCCGGCGCGGCTGGCCGGCCGCGCACCAGGCCGGATCGGGTGATGGCGGACAAGGGCTACCCGTCGAAAGCGAACCGAGCCTGGCTGCGGGAGCGTGGCATCGCCGCGACGATCCACGAGCGCGACGACCAGATCGCGCACCGCCGAAAGCGGCGTGGCCGCCCGATCGACTTCGGCGACGCGCAGCGGATCCGCTACCGCGGCCGCAACGTCGTCGAGCGCTGCTTCAACAAGCTCAAGCAATGGCGCGGGATCGCGATGAGATCAGACAAACTCGCCCGCAACTACCACGCCGGCCTCTGCCTCGCCGCCACCCTCCACTGGCTCACCAGCCGGTTATCGATCAGCCGGCGTCGGCCCTCCTGGAGCACGGCATCGTTCGCCGCGCTCCAGGACACCCCGAGTCCCGCGGCGACGCGGGTCACGGTGAGATGGTCGACAACGATCCCCGTCAGTGCCCACGTCAGGCCGCTGCGGGAGATCTTCGCCCGCGGCTCCGCCGCTTTCGACGTGTCCTGCCGCCAGATCCGCGCACATCCCGAGCATCGGTAGCGGCGGACCCGGATGAGCAGCGTCGAGGGCCGGTGCCCGAATGGCTCATGCGCCAGTTCGCGCGTGACCGAGTCCCGCGGAACGCCGAGTGCCCCGCACCTCCGACACCACTCATGACGCCCCCGACGCGGCACTCCAGCACCACCCGATCGGGCGCGAGATGCTGCGCCACCGCTACCAGGCCGAGTTCGTAGAGCCGGCAGAACGTCGTCAGATCAGGGTCGCAAAGGTAGCGTGAATCACGTCGAGGTCTCTTTGCGGATGGGCAGCCTAGGAACTCTCCATCCTCGGGAGACCTTGAGCCCTACACGCCCCCCACGCGCTCAACCCGCTACGCCCTTGTTCGCGAAGAGCCCGATAAATGTGAATAGTAGGTGAGCGGCTGAGTGGATCGGGTTCCACTCCTGTCACTAAGGTCTCATCCACTCGAGATATTGGTTCGCCGTGGAATCCATGCTGTAGCGCAATTTTGCTTCAGCGGAAAAAGTCACTGCGCGCGCCGCTATGGTTTCCCAGTCTTGAATGACTTGGTTGATTTTGCGTACCGCGTCGTCCACATCACTGCTGCTGTATCGCAGGTTCCAGACCTCGTCGTCTTCGGGCGAATCGATTGAATCGGCGTAAACGACGGGTACTCCTGCCACCGCACCTTCAAGGAGAACTATGCTGTGAGCTTCGCGTCCTGACGGATGAAACATCAAATCGGCAGACTGTAACACCTCAGAAAGGTTTGACGTCGTGCCCATGTGACGTGCTGATGGCGAAGCCGAGAGTACCGCTTGGTCGATAGACGGCTGTCCGGATAGCGGCCCCCACCATTCGAATTGTATATCCGGCGATTCTGCGTACATCCGGTGGGTCACTGCGTTCCAAAACTCAGGACGCTTCTGAATCGCCACTCGAGCAACGGTGACGATGCGCAGAGGGTTTGAGGAGAAGCGCTGTCGACTCGCGATTTCGCGGCTGACTCCGTTTGCGATGCGGGTGAGCCGGACTTTCGGAAACCTATGCCGATACAGCGTCTCCTGCGACGCGCTCACAGCAATTACGCTGGCGGTGCGTGAGCTGAGAAGGCGCTCAGTAAGCCGGCTCTGAAACGAGGCAAAGTCGTCGCTTGCGCTATGCAGCACTGAGTGAACCGAACCTCGACCCCCCCAGGCGATCCGTGCGTACAGCGAGGGCAAATAACTGTGCGCAACTACAGCGTCAGGATCGAATCTGGTGAGCGCCTTCCGGAGATTCGTCACACGGCGCAACCGACCAGTGTGTACACCATCGGGGTCGAGATAGAACGTCTGAGAGACAACTCCTTTCGCCCCCCATTCCTGCTCGAGTGTTGCGGCCAAAGTTTCGGCACCGCCAACCCTAGGGCTCAGGAGTATCTGCGCAATCTTACGCATTTCGGTTACCTAGATCTTTCTCTCTGTGTCCATCGCGGCGAACGGCCACTGTGACGCATGTTATGAGACTCAACAGCATGAGAACCTGCAGAACGCAGAATGCGATGGCCGCCCCCAGGGCGCCCAGCGTTCCCCCCAGCGAGAACACGAGCCCGAGTTGGATCACGACTGATGCGAGGTAGACGCTGGCTACGAGGTGGTCGTATCGGCGGGCCTGAAGGGCGGCGGCGAGTGGTTGATTGATGATTGCCGGGATCGTTCCAACTGCGAGCAATTGCAGTATGTGAGCGGACCCCGCGAACTCTGTGCCCAACAATGTGCTAACCAGAATCGGGGCGGCAAAAGCTAGCCCGGCACACACGCATACGGCGAGTACGAGCAGCCAAGCCGCTCGAGTTACGAGCCTCTGCGTGGCTTTCCAATCCCGAGCATGAGCGATAAACGGAGCCGACGCACTCGAGAATGCGGAGGCAAGAACCCCCATCGGCTGCGTCCAACGATTGACACCGCCGTATATTCCCGATGCAACCGGGCCGGCGACAGCGGTCAGCACAGGGAGGTCAAGCTGTTGAGCGCTGGTCGCGAGGGCACTCAGTCCGTAGAACTTGGCTCCTCGCCAGGGGTTGGAGCCGGGGCGCCAACGAAAGTTCGCGCGTCCAACGCTCCGAGAAAACAGGCAGGCCGCGACACCCGCGGTCAACGTGCCAACTACCAGTGCGACCCACAAAGACTGAAGGGGGTTCGCATGGACGGCAAGTGCGATGGTGAAAATTGGGACGGCCGCCGCCCTTTCGACGATGCTCAAGGCAGCGACCACTTCGCCTCTCCGCGCCGCTCTAAGAGGGACCATAGTCGTCTGGGTGAACGTACCGGCAAGGAATATTGCGCAGGATGGAACGAGCTGAGGGAGCCAGATCAAGGCGAAAATCATCGCAAGCGTGAAAAATGCGACAGCGATCACGAGCTTCCTCGTCACGCGTGCGGAAAACGTTTCCAAATCCATGCGGCCGGACGCCCGCTCGCGGATCCAGAAGGCGCTGGTGCCGAAATCGAAGAATCCTAGTGCCGAGCCGCCGAGTGCGATGGCGGCTACAAGCTGGCCGTAGCCCTCGGGGCCAGCTTCGCGAGCAGTAACGATGTACAGTACGGCGACGATGACCTGGGCCAGGGCAGTACCAGCGGCGAGAGCTACAGCCTGTGTTCCCAGCGAACGGGTTTTCCTGGTTGGGCTTGAACCGTCATCGTTTAATGTCATAGCAACCCGTCCACAAAGTTTCCTAAGGCTGGCGAAATTGACCTACTCGGCGACGGCTTAGCTGCGAAGTGCCGAATGTTGCGCGCTATCGCGGTGGAATCTAGCTCCGACCACGCGGCCAGTTCGCCGATGCTCAGGGCGTCATCGCGCAAGCTCCTCGCTCCCGCAAGGACAAGAGGTCGATTTGCTGCCTGCGCTTTCCCCACAACTCCGCTCGGGCCCTCGTTGCTGTGCGCCGCGACAACGCAGTCGACGCTCGCGATGAGAGCGTCGAACTCCGCATCTCGCAGTGCGCTCGTGCGAAAGCGAACGGCTTGCCCCGCTTCCTCGAGCTGAAACAACGCTCGAGCGGCGAGAGCTCGGGTTGCGTCGTCGATGCTGCCCGCGACCAACAGTCCCGCGTTTGGAATCCCCAGCATCGCCTCAGCGATCAAGTCGAGGTTCTTGCGAGGAGTGACGGCGCCAAAAACTCCCACCCAGTAACGGCGCCCGTCGCTGTCCAAATCGGCTCGCGCGGCGCGGACATCGGAATCGGAGCACGCGAGCGTAACAGGATCCGTCACCCATCTGATAGGGAACTTCCTCTTCACGAGGCCGCTCTTAAGAGCCGCCGCTCGAACGCGTGGGCGCGCGTCCGCCGCGAGTATGAGTAGCTTCTTCGCGATGCTCCACACCCGCGGGCGCAGTCCTCGCCCTGCCTGAGACTCCGGACGCATCGCGAGGATGCTGACGGAACCACGCGCTCGCCATCGTCCGCGGACGGCGTCAACTAAGTAGCGGTCCCCGTCGGGCACGAGCGTCAGACTCACCTCGTGCAAGTCTGAGTTGATACCAAGCTCTGTGAGCGTCACGTTCGCGTCGATCGCGCGTACTGGAACCTTGTCCAGGTTGCCGAGATGGATCTGCCACTCCACACTCTGAAGGGCGGTTTTACTTGTTACGATTTCAACCTTCGCTCCCATTTCGAGCAGGGAAGCAGCAAGTATACGGGCGTAGTAAAGGCGATGGCCGCGCGAATCGGGTTCGTACACAGCTATTCGTCTGCCGCCGACGACTTGGGCTCGCCTTGAGGTGCCCGGTAATTTAGAACCGCGAGGGTGACGCATTGTCGCCATTTCCTTATCTTCGCGAAGTGACGGTTGAGCATAGCAAGTTACGCACACTGAGCTGATGGCCTCCAAAGGGGATCACGAGAGGCGACGCACTCCCGTGTATCGAAAGCCCCCGAGCGGTATCAAACTTCCGCACGCCTTGTCCCAGAGCTAGACGGCGCAGTTTCTCCCGCCGAGCGCGACTAGGCTCGCGCATCACCGGGGCCATGCCGAGACAATCTAGAGAGGGGCCGCTTCGCGCGAAGAACAGTACGGCGACGGACGCGGCGAATGTGGCTTCGAACAACCCGTCACCTGTCTTCCTCCAACCAGAGTAGATTGCAGACGCCGTCATGATCGCGACAGCAACAAACATGAGAGTTCCGCCTTGGCACCATGCGAGCAGCAGCATGTTATGAGTCGCCGTTGCGCCGCCGTACGTCACGCCTGCGCCGGAAAAGCCCACGCCGAATATGGGCTGCTTGCCGATCTGTGCCCAAGCGAAATCGACGGTGTTGACGCGAGCGTCGACGGTGCTGACGCCCCGAACGCCTATTGCTAAGTCGAACCGTTTGAATGGAGTCACGAAAATAGGGAACGCGCTTTTCGGAGCACTGAAGGCGGCGACAGCAATAGCGATCGTAGCGCTTGCCCATGCCAGCAGACGGGACAGCGCTGGCGAGATCTGGCCGCCAAATCCTGTCGGACGGCCGCCACTCGAGAGCGGTACCCGCTCGGACTTGAGAGACATCATTGCCGACTCCGATCGGACGAGAACCCCTGAAGCCCGACCGGAGCTCGGAAGGTCCCCGGGCTCACGCATGCCTCGAGCGTGGCCCGGGCGGAACCCCCAGCTCGTTCAAGACGACGTCAGTGAACTTTCCAGCGACAGATTCGATCGTTGGGATGTCTGCCCGTAGTGACCGATTGGGGATCGTGTGCTCCGCCATCAGGGTCAGGGCCTTGTGCGCGAATGCGCGCGGGTCGTCTGGAAGAGTGACGCGCTCTCCGTCGAGTAGGAATTCCGCCTCGGGGGCATGGTAACGGTACGAGGTGGTAAAGATCGGAAGCCCCAGGGCCAACGCGTCGACGGCTACGAGGCCGATACGGCCCGGCATCCATATTGCCTGCACGACGTGCCCTAGTCGGGCGAGTTCAACGCCACGCGCGACAGGCATGTGTTCTATAGCGTCCCCCGCGCGCAGCAGCTTCTCCTGCATCTCGCCCCTCCCGACGACTAGGAGCGTGAACTGCGGCTCCTTCTGTCGCGCCGCGATCGCTGCGTCAACAAGGAAGTCGATACGTTTGGCGGCATCGAGTCCACCTACGAACAGCGCACGAGGGGCGCGTGGCCATCTGCGGAGAAGATTCTCCATTTCTGCCGCGTCGACCGCGTTGTACGCCGCCCGCAGGGACGCCGAATCGGTGCTGTTGCCGATAGCGACGACGCTCTCGGGGTCGAGCTTGCCGTTCTCCACGAGGTAATCGCGGCCGCCGTCGGCGTAGGTCATGACCGCATCGGCGCGCCGCGCAAGTGTCCACTCGATCCGATCGGACAAAGCCCCGGCGTCGTTGACGTACGGACGACCGTGCCCCCACAGGACCAGCTTCCCTTTGCCGAAGGATCTCATCCACGCGAGGTTGTTGAGCGCCTCGAGCTCGGAGACGAGGACGTCGGGCTGCAGGTCCGGCGGAAGCGCACGCCACTCGACGGTCCGAGCACCGAGGCGCACTCCTTTTGATCGGACGTCGACGCGCCACGGCGGGCTCTCTCGGTCGCCTCGGGCTGCTTGGGAACCGACAGGATGCCCGGCGGCGACGAGGAACCGAATGCCACGGGTTCCGAGCTTTTCACGAATGTTCTCGAATAGGGGAACACGGTAGGCCGGCACATAGGGCTGCGTGACGACCACCAGCGGATCGGCGCTCACGGGGTGTCTCCCGTGCGTGCGGCCTCATATGCATGCTGCGCTTGTGCAGCGGCAATGCTCCACCGGAACTCGCGTTCCGCGTGCGCGCGTGCGCGCCCCGGGAGTTCGGCATCCTCGAGAGCATCGACGACTGCCTGCGCGATGCTCGCGGGGTCGTTGCGAGCCACCCTGAGCGCGCGGTTTTCCCAAGCAGGTGCGGCAATGCCCACGTGCTGGCTGGTGACGACTCGAACTCCGGCGGCCATGGCCTCCGCGACGGCGACGCCGAAGCTTTCGTCTTCGCTCGAGAGGACGAACACATCGCATTCGCTGAGGAGATCGCGTCGACGAGCGGAGTCCACCGGGCCTAGCGAGGTGACCATATCGCCGACACCGATCTCGTGAGCAAGAGCACCGGGATCTTGTATCGTGCCGTCTGATCCGCCGGCGATGATCAGCTGGCCCCCCCGTTCGCGTAAGGGAGTCTCGGCGAGGGCGCGGACGACGAGATCCACTCGCTTCTTCTTGGTCAGCCGCCCCAGGTATAGAATCTTCGCCGTTCCTTCACGCTTCGTCGTCCTATCGATCGCGAACAGCTGCTCGTCGACGGCCAGGTTCATGTGAAAAGCCGGAGTGTCGGGGAGAACATCGAGCGCCTGTTGCGCCTCGAGTTCACTCGAATAGATGGCCCCGCTCAGACCCGCGAGGTTCTTTGCGTCGGCGATTCTCAGCCACGCCCGTTTGCGCAGGGCGTTCGTCTTCCAGTGATATCGATCCAGGGCGCCATGCGGCTCGATGAGGTAGGGGATTCCCGCTCGTCGGGCGATGCGCATGGCCATGGTCCCTGGGTAGCTCTGAAACCCGTGGACGTGGACGACGTCGTACTGAGAAAGACCATCCGCCATGGCGGACGCGAAGTGGGGAGCGAACGTGACGCTCGAGGGCCCGGTGCTCGCGACATGGCGCACCCAATCGGTCGCGATGAGGTCGTCGTCGCTGGGGGATAGTCCCTTGTCCGTCGTGAGAACGTCAGCCGCAACGCCTCGGTGGTGCAGGGCCGGTATCAAGCCGCGGATGACCTCGGCTGGCCCGCCATCCAATCGCGCGACGCTCGGGGTGACGTGCAGCACCCTCATTTTGCGGCCACTGCCGCGTTGCGCTGAAGCTCGCGGTACTTGAGCCCGATCTGCCAGTAGTACATGGCAAGCGCAGCGGCATAGTCAAACCCAGCGCGCCCGTCGAGGAAGCCGAGCCGCGCCACGTAAGCGTAAAGGAAGAACAGTGCGGGCTTGAATGGTACGGCGTCGAATATTCGTCCTTTCCTCGTGCGCTTCTTTGCGATGTCAGCGCGCAGCGCGCTGTTCGACCGAAGGTGCGCTTCCCAGTCCGAGTAGCGATTGTGCCGGGAGAACCAGCTTGACACGGGGTCTAAGTCGTTGTGGAGAATCCGTCCCCGTGCCTTCAACACCACTCCGTTCGCTCGCGGTTGGTAGTGACCCTCGAGCTCCCCCATTCCCGGAGCGCCGAGGTCGTCCATCTCAGGGAATCGCACTCGGTCACGGTGGACCACACATCGCTTCGTCACTCGGTGACCGTGACGGAGGATGCGCCCCGCAAACACGTAGTCCAGATCGACATCGATTGCTGCCGCGTCCTTACGTGAAACGAGGTCTCCGAGCTCTGCTTTAAGGCGCTCACTGGGGACCTCATCCGCATCGACGAAAAAGACCCAAGGGTGGCGCGTCGTGACGTGCTCGAGCTGCCACTGCTTCTTCTTCGGGTACTTTCCGTCCCACGTGAAGCTGACGACGTGGGCGCCATGTTCTTCGGCGAGGGGCACTGTCCTGTCTGTGCTGTTCGAGTCGACGACGATGACTTCGTCGAAGTCCGAGAGGCCTGCGAGACACGCGGCGATGCCCACCTCTTCGTTCTTCGTTTGCACCAGTGCGGTTATGGGTATCTTCGGGCTCATTGACGAAGTCCTTCGAATCGCGTTCCGACGTGACGGGCAGGCACTCCACCCCACACTTCCGCGGCGCCGATGTCGCCGCTGATGACGGACATCGGCCGGATCAGAGCGGACCGTCCCACCGTCGTGCCACCCAGGACCATGCACCTGCTGGTGATCCATGCCCCCTCATGGATTATCACGGGCCGGGTGACCAGAGCCATATCAACTCGGTGACGGTGACTTCCCGTTGTGATGAACGTCTCCTGCGAAATGACGACGTCGTGCCCGACATGGACATGGTCCTGGTTGTGGAACCACACGCCCTCACCGATCCAAGATCGGTCGCCGATGTGCAGCTTCCAGGGAAACTTCACGCGGGTGCGCGGGCGGAAGACCACGCCGCGGCCGATCGCCGCCCCGAAAGCTCGCAGCACGCGCACGCGCAGGCTCGAACTGATCTGCCATGGATTTGTTATGAAAATCAGCTCGCAAATCGCCCACAGATACACGTGCCAGGCGGGTCGATCCCACGCTGCCCGCTCGCCGGGGGCCTTCGAAAGATCGATCACCGGAATGTCGCTCACGGTGGTCCCTTTCCTGTAACTGTGTCGTAACGGTCGCGGCGGTATCCTCTGTCCCGTGAACCCACCGCGAACGCTCTTCTTCGGGCTGAACTATCCCCCGGAGACTACGGGAATTTCCCCGTACACCGGTGCCATGGCCGAGGGCCTGACGCGGCAGGGCCACGAGGTTCGGGCCATCGTGGCGCACCCTCATTATCCGGATTGGAAGATCACGCCAGGTTACGGGCAGTGGTCGCGCAACGAACGGATTCAGGGTGTCGACGTGCATCGACTGCGGCACTTCGTTCCTGGGCAGCCTTCGTCGTTGCCGCGTGCCCTCTCGGAAGCCACGTTCGGCCTGCGGCAGGTCTTCGTTCGGTGGGGTCAGCCCTCGGCGATCGTCGCGGTTTCGCCGGCTTTGATCTCGTCTGTTGTCGTTCGTGCTCGTTCATTACTGTCGCACCGTAATACCCCCTTTGTCGTTTGGGTGCAGGATCTCTACGGCATCGGTATGACGGAAATGGGCCGCGGTGGCGGTCTGTCGGAACGCGTCATTCGCGGGCTCGAGCGCTGGCTGTTGCGCTCAGCCACCATGGTCGTCGTCATCCACGATCGGTTCGCGGATCGAGTGCATGCCGACTTTGGAGTGGCGCTCGAGCGCATCGCCGTCATCAGGAACTGGACGCACGTGACAGCGCCTTCTCGCGTCGATGTGGCTGCAGTTCGGGCGTCCTACGGATGGAGCGACGACGAAACGGTGGTACTGCACACGGGAAATATGGGGACCAAGCAGGGACTTCACCACGTCGTCGATGCCGGTCGACTGGCCCACCAGCGCGGTGAACGCGTACGTTTCGTGCTGGTCGGAAAAGGCTCCCAGCGCGAGGAGCTGGCCGCGCGCATCGCAGGAGAACCCACGACGACCGAGCTTCTGCCGCCGCTTGATGACGCCGCTTTCGCCGCGATCTTGCAGTCCGCCGACATGTTGTTGGTAAACGAGCTGCCAGGCGTTGCTGAAATGTGCGTGCCGAGCAAGTTGACGTCTTACTTCACGTCCGGTCGACCGGTTCTCGCGGCCACCGACGCGCTGGGCATCACCGCTCAAGAAGTGCACAACGCCGACGCCGGGATGATCGTTGCCGCGGGCGATCCGGAAGCCCTTCTCGACGGCGCAATCACGCTCGCCGCAGACCCCGCGGAGGGGCTCCGGATGGGCGAGAACGGCAAACGTTACAAAGAGACCGTGCTGAATGAAACATTTGCTATCGAGCGATTCGATAGTCTGCTCGCGGATCTGACCGCCGAAGCCGCCGTGAAGACTCCGGTTTAACTCTCTTTCTCGCTTCCCGAACGGCGGAAACAACGTGGCAAAACGCGCCCTGATTACTGGCATCACCGGTCAAGACGGCTCCTACCTGGCCGAACTTCTTCTCGCGAAGGGGTATGAGGTTCACGGCGTCATTCGCCGCGCCTCGACCTTCAACACCAGCCGCATCGACCACCTTTACGTCGATCCGCACGACCCTGAAGCCAAGCTCTTCCTGCATTACGGCGACCTTTCAGACGGTGCGCGACTCGTCACGCTGATGTCGGAGATCAACCCCGACGAGGTCTACAACCTGGCCGCGCAGTCGCACGTGCGCGTGTCGTTCGACGAGCCCGAGCACACGGCCGATACGACGGGTACCGGAACGATCCGCCTCCTCGAAGCGGTTCGCATGTCGGGGATCGACACGAAGTACTACCAGGCCTCGACATCGGAGCTCTACGGTGCGACTCCTCCGCCCCAGAACGAAGAGACGCCCTTCTACCCGCGCTCTCCGTATGCGGCCGCCAAGCTCTACAGCTACTGGATCACCAAGAACTACCGCGAGGCGTACGACATGTTCGCGGTGAACGGCATCCTGTTCAACCACGAATCGCCCCGTCGTGGTGAGACCTTCGTCACGCGCAAGATCACGCGTGCGGTCGCTCGCATCAAGGCGGGACTGGAGAAAGACCTGTACCTCGGCAATCTCGACTCGATCCGCGACTGGGGGTACGCCGCCGAGTACGTCGAGGGGATGTGGCGCATGCTGCAGGCCAACGCTCCGGAGGACTTCGTGCTCGCGACGGGCGTGGGCTACACGATCCGTGAGTTCCTCGAAACGTCGTTCGGGCACGTGGGCCTCGACTGGAAGGAATTCGTCAAGTTCGACGAGCGCTACCTCCGGCCCACCGAGGTCGACGCCCTGATCGGCGACCCCACCAAAGCTGCCGACAAGCTCGGCTGGGTGCCCTCGGTTCGCGGCGACGAACTCGCGAAGCTCATGGTCGACGCCGACATCACCGCGCTCGAACGGGGTCCGGAGTGGATCGACACGGTGAAGCTCCCCACCTGGAGCAACGCGGAGCTTCTCGGAGCTCGTGCGTGAGTACCGCTGTTGACGGCGTGAGCTACACCCCGCGCGAACTGGACCGCGATGCGACGTTCTACGTCGCCGGACACCGGGGACTCGTGGGGTCGGCGATCGTCCGACGGCTCGAGGCGGCAGGCTTCGACAACATCGTCGGAAAGACCTCGGCGGAACTCGATCTGAAAGACCGCGACGCGGTCTTCGACTACATCGGTGAGGCCAAGCCCAAGTACCTGGTGTTGGCCGCGGCGAAGGTCGGTGGCATCCTAGCGAACTCGACCTACCCGGTCGACTTCCTCAGCGACAACATGCGTATTCAGGTCAACGTGCTCGACGCGGCTCTCGCCAACGACGTGGAGCGCGTGCTGTTCCTCGGGTCTTCGTGCATCTACCCGAAGTTCGCGGACCAACCCATCCGTGAGGACTCGCTTCTCACGGGACACCTCGAGCCGACGAACGATGCGTATGCGATCGCCAAGATCGCCGGCATCCTGCAGACCCAGGCGGTTCGCCGCCAATACGGTCTGCCGTGGATCAGCGCGATGCCGACGAACCTCTACGGGCCGAATGACAACTTCTCGCCGCAGGGCTCGCACGTGCTCCCGGCGTTGATTCGTCGCTACGACGAGGCTGCGCAGGCGGGGGCGACGAGCGTGACCAACTGGGGAACGGGAACGCCGCGCCGTGAGTTCTTGCATGCGGACGACATGGCCGACGCGTGCCTGCACCTGCTCGAGCACTACGACGGTCCCGACCAGGTCAACGTGGGCACGGGGTCGGACGTGACGATCCGCGAGATCGCCGAGACGATCGCGCGCGTGACCGGCTTCGAGGGCGAGACCGAGTGGGACACCTCGAAGCCCGACGGCACTCCGCAGAAGCTCCTCGACGTCTCGAAGCTGGCCGAGGCCGGCTGGACCGCGAAGATCTCGCTCGAAGAGGGCATGGAGCGCACCGTCGCCTGGTACCGCGACCACGTCGGCGCGCTGCGCCAGTAGGTGTTCCGGCACGTCGTTC
>NZ_JARHXC010000135.1:0-2323 GCF_029222405.1 Microbacterium sp. Kw_RZR3
CGCTTACTTGGCCGGCTTCTTCTCCGGGACCGGCGCGTTGCCCGAGGCGCGCAGTTCGGCGTAGTAGGCCGCGGCCTCGTTCTGGCGATCGTCCTCGACACCCGTCGCGATCGAGGCACGCACGTGCTCGGGGCCGTAGCCGAAGGCATCCACGAGATCCTGCGCATGCGGCCGGAGGCGCGCACACAGCCGATCGATGTAGCTCGAGACCGCCGCCGCACGCTGGGTCGACAGACGCCCGTTGATGAGGTGCCACGCGAGGTGCTTCTCGATGAGCTGCAGGCCGAACAGATCGCGCAGCCACGTCAGGACCCGAGCCGTGCCGGGGTCGGAGATGCGGTTGATCGCGTCGGTGAACGCTTCCCACTGCAGCAGTTCGCCATGCGCCCGCGCGGCTTCGATCAGCTCGGCCTGGTTCTCGTTGAACAGAGCGGCCGCGTCTTCGCGGGAGAGCTTGGATGCCGGACGCAGGCGAGCCGCGATGTCGGCGACCATCTGCTGGACGCGACCCGCGAGCAGCTCGTGCTGCTGATCGGCGCGGAGCCCCCGCTCGACCGAGCGGGCCGTGGAGCCGAGGTCGGTGACGGCCTGCCCGAGCTGACGCAGCCCCGCTCCGTGGAAGAGCTTGCCCGCGGTCTGCCCGACGGCGAAGGCGGCGAGCTGCTTGGCATCCTTGCCCTTGAACTGGCGGGCGTAGTCGGCGAGCAGGCGCTTGCCGACGAGCTGCAGCAGGATGTTGTTGTCGCCCTCGAAGGTCACGAAGATGTCGAGGTCGGCGCGCAGCCCCACGAGACGGTTCTCGAAGAGGAAGCCCTGACCACCGCATGCTTCGCGCGCTTCCTGCAGGGTGTCGAGCGCGTGCCAGGTCGACAGGGGCTTGAGGGCCGCGGCCAGGGTCTCGAGGTCTTCGCGGTCGGCGTCGGTGTCGAGCGCGCCGCTGAAGACGCCGTCGAACTTCTGCAGGAACTCGTCGTGCGCGAAGATCTCGGCGTACGTGGTCGCCAGGCGCGGCAGCAGGCGGCGCTGATGCTTGCCGTAGTCGAGCAGGGTGACCTCGGGGGTTCCGCTGCCCGAATCGAACTGGCGACGCTGGTTGCCGTAGGTGATCGCGATGATGAGGCCGATCGCCGAGGCCCACGCGGCTGCACCGTCGAGCGAGACGCGGCCCTGCACGAGGGTCCCGAGCATCGTGAAGAACCGCCGACCGGGGCTGGCGATGTCGCTCGAGTAGGTGCCGTCGGCGGCGACGTCGCCGTAGCGGTTCAGGAGGTTCGTGCGCGGGATACGCACCTGGTCGAAGTGCAGACGTCCGTTGTCGATGCCGTTCAGGCCGCCCTTGAGGCCGTCGTCCTCACCGCCGATGCCGGGGAGGAAGTTGCCCTCTTCGTCGCGCAGGGGCACGTAGAAGCAGTGCACGCCGTGGTTGACGCCGTTGGTGATGAGCTGGGCGAACACCGTGGCGGCCTTGCCGTGGAGCGCGGCGTTGCCGAGGTAGTCCTTCCAGGCGCCGCGGAAGGGGGTGTGGATCACGAACTCTTCGGTCTCGGGGTCGTACGTGGCGGTCGTGCCGATCGCGGCGACGTCGGATCCGTGGCCGGTCTCGGTCATGGCGAAGGCGCCGGGGATCTCGAGGCTCATGATGCCGGGCAGCCACTTGTCGTGGTGCTCGGCGGTGCCGAGCTGCAGCACCGCGGAGCCGAAAAGGCCCCACTGCACGCCCGACTTGATCTGCAGGCTCGGGTCTGCGGCAACGAGCTCTTCGAAGCCGGCGATGTTCGCGCCGTTGTTCTCCTCGCCGCCGAATCGCTTCGGGAAGGCGCGGTGCACGGCGTTGTTCTGCACGAGCAGGTGCAACTGGCTCAGGGTGCGCTCGCGGTGCGCGTCCATCCCCAGGCTGTCGTCGCGCCACAGCGCGGGATCTTTCAACATCTCGCGCGCCTGGCGGCGGGTGTCGCCCCACGTGCCGAGGAGCAGGTCGGTGACCCGATCGATGTCGATGCGCGCCTCAGCGGCTTCGGCGGCGGAGTGCGGAGCGGACGGGGCACCCCCGACGGGCGTGCGCGTGCTCGTGGCGGGCGTGGTGGGACGGACGGCGGCGTCGGTCATTTCGGCACCTTTCGACGTTGCAAAGGGATGCCACCACGGTAGGAGTCCCACAACGCACCGGCAAACGGTGTGTGCGGTGTCGACAATGCCGCCCGGCGACGGGAGGCGGGGTCGTTGTGGGTGGTCAACATTCCCGAACGGGGGCTGTGGGCCGGGCGCGGCGCGAACGCCCGGTGGCTTCGACAGGCTCAGCCACCTCCTGTCGGACCACCCCACG
>NZ_JARHXC010000136.1:0-5312 GCF_029222405.1 Microbacterium sp. Kw_RZR3
CGGAGTCGCGCGCCGAAGCGTGAGGAACGACGACGACGCGAGCGCGGCGATCAGCACCAGACCCCAGAGCGCCATCCCGAACGCCCCCAGCGTCGCTCCGCCCTCGATGACAGCCGGCCACGAGCGCGTGAGGGTGACGATCCCGATGAGCACGACCAGGAGGAGACCCGCGCCCACGAGGGTGACCGTGGTCACGAGGGCGCCGAAGCGCTTGAAGATGGTCGCTCCCCAGAACCCGATGACGAAGAAGAACATGGCGACCGCGAAGAAGATGACTCCGGCAGCGAGGGGACCGGCCTCCCAGAGCCACGGCATGGAGAAGAAGTAGCCGTTCATGCCCCACCCGCCGGTCGCCTGCTCCAAGACGCCGCCGATGACGAAGACGACCGAGAGCACGACGGCCGTGATCCCCGCTGTCAGCAGGGTGCCGGTGAAGAACTCGCGACGCGTGACGCTCAGCGCCTGCGAGAAGGGGAACGTGCGGGTCAGAGCCTGCGCCCCGACCACGCCGAAATACCACAGAGGCGCTTGCGCTCCGCCGCTGATCTTCACCCCGTCGGCTCCGGCGGCCTGGACGATCCCGTAGACGAGGAGACTGAGCACGAAGGCCCCGAACAGGATGATCAGGGGCAGCCAGACGAAAGTCTGACGGTTGATCAGTTGCAGGCGGACCACCTTCAGCGTGCGGTTCATCGCAGCGCTCCTTCCGGGAGGGGAGCGCCGACCGTCGCGGCGGCGCGTGGGCTGGTGCTCTGCGTGCGACGCACGATGAGTTGCTGCAGCGATACCGGGGCGACCTCGAGTCGCGCCTCGACGAGCGCCCGGCGGTCCGCCGGGGTGAGCTCGCCGACGACGGTGACGGATGCCACCCCGCCGAGGCTCTCGCGATGGATGACCTCGCGCCCCAGGCAGAAGGCGTCGACCGCGATCGCGTCACCGACGATCGTCACGGCACTGTGGCGCACGGCATCCGTGTCCTCGTCCATGACGATGCGTCCACCGTCGAGCACGATGACCTTCTCGAGGAGGTTGGCGACCTCGTCGATCAAGTGGCTCGACAGGATGATCGTGCGCGGATGCTCGGCGTAGTCCTCGAGGAGGCGGTCGTAGAAGATCTGTCGGGCGACCGCGTCGAGGCCGAGGTACGGCTCGTCGAAGAAGGTGATCTCGGAGCGGGAGGCGAGGCCGATGACGACGCCGACCGCCGAGAGCTGTCCGCGCGAGAGCTTCTTGATCGTCCGCTTCAGCGGAAGCTGGAACTCCTCGACGAGACGGTCGGCGAATGCCTGATCCCAGTTCGGGAAGAACAGGCGGGCGGCACGGAAAGCGTGGGCGGGCTGAGCGTCGTCGGGGTACTTCTGACTCTCACGGACGAAGCACATGCGCGAGAGGACGCGCGGGTTCTCGTACGGGTCCTCGCCGAACACGCGAGCCTCGCCGCCGGACGCGAAGTTCTGCGCGGTGAGGATGGACATGAGCGTGGTCTTCCCGGCTCCGTTGCGGCCGAGCAGACCGTAGATCGAGTCCTTCTCGATCCGGAAGGACACGTCGTCGAGGGCGAGTCCGCCCCGGTAGCGCTTGGTGAGGCCCGTGGCCTCGATCACGGCGGTCATCGTGCGACTCCTTCGGTGCGGGGGGAGGAGGTGGGGGAGGCGAGCTGCGCACGCTCGCGGATGAGATCGGCGAGGTCGTCCGGGCCCAGGCCGAGGGTGCGCGCTTCGGCGAGGAGCGGTTCGACGAAGCGATCGGCGAAGGCTGTCCGGCGCTCGCGGAGGAGGGTGTCACGCGCGCCGGAGGCGACGAACATGCCGATGCCTCGACGTTTGTAGAGGACGCCCTTGTCGACGAGCATGGTGATTCCTTTCGCGGCAGTGGCGGGGTTGATGCGGTGGAACGCGGCGAGTTCGTTCGTGGAGGGCGCACGTGTCTCCTCGGCGAGCGAGCCGTCGACGATGGAGTCTTCGACGCTCTCGGCGATCTGGAGGAACAGCGCCCTGCCGTCGTCGATCATGCGATGTCCGTCCGTTGGTTCATTACTTGACTAAGTAACCATGCAACGTGCTCCTGCGCCGTGTCAAGACCGGAGATACTTCGCGGCGTGAGATACTAAGCGGACCCCGCATTGCTGCGCTTCCCGGCGCGGTCCCGCCCCTTGCACCACAGGACGCTTCAGTGCGCCAGAAAAGGACCAGCCGTGGGACGCCTCATCTACCGCGATCGCGCATCGTTCGACATCGACGACCGCATCCTCGCCCACCTTCGCATCGTCATCATGAACAAGTTGCGCCGCAACGAGGGGTTCATGCTGCAGCTCCCCGTCAACGAGGGAGTCCGCCAGGCCAGCATCTGGGTGCACGCCTCGAACGCCCTCGTGCTGCAGTTCTACGGCGGCCGCGAGCCGTCGATCGACCGCGAACTCGTGGATCAGATGATGCACGACGCCAGCAGCGCCGATGGGCTCACGCTCCTCTCGACGGGCCCGGTCATCGCCGCATCCCCGACACCGCGCCTCGCGCGCTGACCGGCGCCGACCTACTCCCGGGCCGACTCAGCTCCGGCGGTCTCCGCGAGGGAGGGTGACGACGAAGAGCGCCCCTCCCTCGTTCGGCAGGCAGCGGACGTCGCCGCCGTGTGCACGCGCGATCCCCCGCGCAATGGGCAGGCCGAGACCCACGCCCGTCGAGGAACGCGCGGGATCCAACCGCACGAGTCGATCGAAGATGCGCTCGTGGTCGCCCTCGGCGACGCCGGGTCCGTCGTCGGTCACCGTCATGACGACCTCCTTCGCGCTCTCATCCAAGCCGACGCGCACCGATCCGCGGCCGCCCGTCGCACGCGCGGCGTTCTCGATGAGGTTCGACAGCACCTGGCCGATGCGGTCGACGTCGACGGATGCCCTGACCGCGGCATCCGGAACCGTCGCGCGCAGATCGAGGTGCGGGTAGAGCAGCGGCGCCCGCTCCGCTTCCGCTCGGACGAGGTTCCGGAGGTCGACGTCGGCCCGCGCCAGCTCGAGACCCCGATCGACCCGGGCCATCATCAACAGGTCGTCGACGAGGCGCGAGGCGCGAGCGGCCTCTCGAGCCACTTGCGCGGCGAGCACCTCGCGATCGGGTCCGTCGAGATCGGCGCGTACGAGGGTGTCGGCGGCGGCGCGGATGCCCGCGACCGGCGTCCGCAGCTCGTGCGCCGCGTCCGAGAGGAAGGCGCGCAATCGCCGTTCGGCGCCGCGCGCGGCCTCCTCGGCACCGACGACATCGTCGAGCATGTCGTCGAGAGCGGTCGCGACGCGGCCGATCTCGGTGTCCGGCCGCGTCGGCCGCAACCGGCGGCCGCGCTCGCCCGCACCGATCGAGCGCGCGACCTCCGACACCTGGTCCAGCGGCCGGAGCGTCGCGCGCACGATGACGATCACCGCTCCAGCAGCGATGGCCAGAACGACAGCGGACGCGATCGCCATGATCCACCTGACCTGGACGAGGGTGTCCTCGATCCCGACCGCGGATGCCGTGAGCGTCAGCGTCGATCCGTCACTCAGGGTCGAGCTCAACGTCACGAGATCGTCGTCACCGCCGACCGACGAGGCGACGACCGTGACATCGGAACCGGTCGCGGTCGGTTGCGGCACCGTCCGCTCCCCAGGCCCCGGGCCACCGGGGCCCGGCGGGCCGTCGCGAAGTTGTTCCGGGCTGGGACCGGCGACGATCGAGCCGCCGCCCGCGCTGTCGATCCGCACCGCGAGGCCCTGGTCCGACAGACGCTCGGCTAGGTCGGCATCGTCGACCGTGCCGACGAGCGACGCGGCGGCGGCCGCGCGATCGCGCAGCCGCTCCTCGATCTGGCCTCGCAGTCGGGCACCGAGCGCGACATCGACGACGACCGACAGGACGATGAGCAGGACCGCGACGAGCGCGAGGACGGCGACGATCGTCCGGCGGCGGAGCGAGCCCGATCGCAGGGCGGGTGCAGCCATCACGGCGTGACGCTCAATCGGTAGCCGAGACCGCGCACGGTGTGAATCAGCCGCGGCCCCCGCGCTTCCATCTTCCGCCGGAGAGCACTGAGGTGCACCTCGACCAGGTTGGGGTCGTAATCGTCGTACCCCCACACCTGCGTGAGGATCTGGCCTTTCGACAGCGTGCGACCCCGACTCTCGGCGAACAGCCGCAGCAGGCGGAACTCGGTCGCGGTGAGTTCGAGCGGCCCACCGGCGCGGTGCGCGATCGCTGCGTTCGGGTCGACGACCAGATCCCCGACCGCGATGGTCTGGGGAAGGCGCCCGCGACGGCGCAGCACCGCACCCACGCGTGCCACGAGCTCGGCCACGGTGAACGGCTTGGTCACGTAGTCGTCCGCGCCCTCGGCGAACCCGCGCAGGCGATCGTCGACCTCGTCGCGCGCGGTGAGCATGATTACGGCGGTGTCGCCCTCGGCATGGATCACCGGGAGCAACCGGATGCCGGCAGGCCCCGGCATCATCCAGTCCAGCACCACGAGGTCGGGGCGGAAGGCGCGCAGACGTACCGTCAGATCGCCGCCGTCGGGTGCTCCCTCCGCGACGAAGCCCTCCGCGCGCAGCGCGGTGACGACGCTGATGCGGATGGTCTCGTCGTCGTCGAGCACGAGGACGCGGGCAGGGGTGGGCACCTCGTCACGCTAGGACCGCCCGCTGTGCGCTTCTTATGCGGTGGCTATGGCAGTGCTCGCTTCGTGCAAGCTTCAGGTTCGCTTCAGTCCCGACTCGAAGGCTGGTCATCGACGCCGGAGATCCCTCCGGTCAGGAAGGAACATCATGACCGACGACGACAACCCGACACTCCCGCTGCCGCGCACCGAGGAGCAGCCCGAACCGCAGCGTCACCGCTGGACTCGGCCCGCGCTCATCGCCGGTGCCGTGGTCGTAACGCTCGGCCTCGCCGGAGGCTCCGCCGCGATCGCCGCGCAGTCCGGTGCTCCCCTCGCCCTCGCGGGGGGCTCGACGACGTCCGCCCCGAGCGCTGACGGCGGCAGCGGGCCGGGCACCGCACCGATGCCGGGCGCCACCCCGACCGATGCCCCCACCCCCGGCGCCGATGTCCCGACTCCTGGCGCCGAGGCCACGCCTCCCGCCACGCCGGGCGACGGTGCCGGACCGGGCGCGTGCGAGCCGGGCGCGAAGGGTCCCGGGGGACCGGGTGCCGGGGGTCCGGGTGCCGCCACGCCTCCCGCGGACGGACAGGCGCCCACTCCTCCCGCCCCGCCCGCGGACGGGCAGGCGCCGACCCCACCCGCGCCTCCCGCCGACGGACAGGCCCCCACCCCGCCCACCGGTG
>NZ_JARHXC010000137.1:0-21119 GCF_029222405.1 Microbacterium sp. Kw_RZR3
CGGATACCGGCTCCCAGGACTTCTCCGCTAGCTGGTGAAGTGAGCTGCCGGTGACGCCGATGCGGCTCGCGTGATGGACGGTCTGGACGGTGAGAAGGTCGCCGAGCGGGCTGTGGAGATTGTGATCGGTGACTTCGTCGTGATCGATGAAGACCTGTCTGAAGATAGCCTGGTTGAGTCTTCGTCGGACTTCGTCGCTGGCGTGGCGGTAGCAGTCGGCGACCTCCGTTGACAGTCGTGCTGCAAATCTGCTCGCTCAAGCTTGGGGCGATGCTGCCAGGAATTGGTGAGCAGTGGGCCGGAGGCAAACGTGCGGACGCCGGGGACGAGCGCGTAAGTCGAACGACTTCGACAGGGGAGTTGGGCGTCGCGATGCCTTCGCGCACACGTCCGGCGGAGGGCGTTCGACGCGACGTTTCGCTCATTCTCGTCAGGCCTCACCCTCATGCGATTGCGCTGTGCACGGACTCAGCGCTTCCGAGTCAGGGCCGGTAAGCGACTACTCAGTGTCGGTCCGTCTGCTCCGGCGACGGCCGCCGTTGGAAAAAACTTTGAAGGGGCCGCGCGTGGAACAGGAATATCTAATGTGAGCAGCGACAGCGAGATCCTCAGACGCGCCGAGCGATCTCCCCACGCGTTCGCTGAGGTCTTCGATCGGCATGCGGGCGCGGTGGAGTTGTTCCTGCGGCGACGGCTCGGAGCTGATGCTGCCGAGGATGCGCTGAGCGACACCTTCCTGATCGCCTTTCGGCGGCGGGCGACGTTTGATCATGCGTGGGAGTCGGCGCGCCCGTGGCTGTTGGGGATCGCCGCCCGGGTCGCGGCGAAGCACCGGGTCGCGGAAGCACGTCACTGGCGCGCGGTAGAAGCGGCTGCGGGGCGGGGAGAGATGACCACGGGCGGCGGGATCGAGGAGGCCACCGGACGGTTGGACGCGGCGGCCGCTATCCGTGCTCTCGCGCCCCGGATCGCTGCCTTGTCGCGAAAGGAGCGCGACACGCTGCTCCTGCACGCATGGTCGGGTCTGACGCCCGAGCAGATCGCGCAGGCGCTGAACGTACCCGTGGGCACGGTGTGGTCCCGACTTCATCGCATCCGACACAAACTCGCGGCCTCAGGTGCGTCCGCTGCCCAGCTGAGATGGAAGGGAAGGGACACCGACGATGGAAATGTTCGAGCTGGTGCGTGACATTGAGAACACGCCGGATTCCACAGCGCCGGCGCGCATTGCCCGGTCGCGTACTCGTGTGGTGGCAGGGCTGGATGGGCGTGGGAGACACCGCGTCCACTCCCGCTGGGGGTGGAGTGGTGTCGCCGGATTGGGTGGCCTGGCTGTTGCGGCCGCCGCAGCGGCCATCGTCATCGTCGGCACGGCGGCTCCTATCGTCGTGCAGCCGCCGTCCGCCGCTGCCGAAGTTCTCAACGCTGCCGCCGACGTGGTGATTACCGGTGCTGACCCCACGATCGGACCGGGTCAGTATCTGAGGATCCGCGAAACGTACGAACGAGTGTCCCTGTGGGACGCCGATGCGGCGACGTCAGACCCCGTAGCGGGTTTCACCCGGTCGACACTCCTTGACGCCGAGGGCGCCGTCCGTGCGCGCGGGATCCGGGACCTGTATGTGCCTGCCAACCGTGCCCAGGACTGGATCCTGGATGACCGGGCCAAGAACGAGGTGATCAATGTGTGGGGGGACCCGCGCAGCAGGGATGCCTACGACCAGATGGCGACGGACGCTCCCGGCCGCGACGAGGATCCTGACGGCATCACGATCCTTCCGAGGGGGCTTTACGACAGCACGCCCAAGGTGACGCCTTCCCCTAACGAGTCGGGCGACAACACGACTCTGCCCACATCGATGGACGATGAGTTCTACGACCGGTTCCGTCTGTATTACGACGACATGCCCAGAGACCCGGCGCAGCTGCTCGCCTGGTATCGAGATCACCTCACCACCTCTTCGGACGACTGGTACGTGTTCCAGGCCATCGGTCAGGGGCTGGGCACCAACCTCATGCCCAGTGACCTCCGTGCAGCATCTCTCCGCGCTCTCGGCCTGCTCAGCAATGTCGAGGTCGCCGCCACGACCGGAACCATCGCCACTCTCGCACTGCCGACACCGCTCGATAGTGGTGGCGAGTTCGGAGACCTTCTGGTTTCGGAGCTCGACATCGACACGAGCAGCGGCCAGGTCGTTGGAATCCGGGAAACCTACCCTCACCGGTCGACAGCTCTCCTCCCCTCCGGCGTGCCATGGACCTCTTCGCAGATCACGATCACTGTCGTCGACGGTGCCCCTACCCCCTGATGCCCAGATCGATCCGACAGTTGCCATTCGCGAGTAGCCGACGCTGCGTCACCCAAGAGAAAGTAGGAACACAGATGTCCTTTCGACAGAGGCAGAAGCAAGCCCGACCCCGCACGATGATGATTCTGCTGTCGGTGCTCGTCAGCGCGGCGGTGCTCGCCGGGTGCTCGTCAGAGCCGACCGCTTCCGGTCTCACCGACCCGAACGCGGCCTGGCAAGGTGGGGCGACGGAGGCCTCTGCTGCACCGAACTCGTCACAGTCGGGCGTAAAGAACATCGCCGGGTGGGCGCTGCCTCTGGATGAGTTCGTGCCAGAGTTCAGCAACCTCGACAACTACGCGGAGCAACTCCTTCTCGCATCCTGCCTCAGCCAGAAGAACATCGCGTGGCCCGTGCCGTGGCAGGACATCGATGAGCCAACGTCTCCGGTGTTCAATCCGACGGGCCGTCGATTGTTCAATCTCGAGATCGCCAAGAAGTACGGTTTCCGGACGAACCTCGCCCCGTCGAAGAGCGCTCAACTGTGGGAGACGTTCCTCACCTATCAGCCAACGGAGCCGGGGTTCCAGGACGCTTTCGATACGTGCCTTGATGGCATCCGCGCGGAGCATCCCCTCGTCAGCAGTGAGGACACGATGTTCGTCAACGCGCTCATCGCCCAGATTCAGGAACAGGCCTTCCAAGATTCCGCGGTGCAGGAGGCTGCCGGCCGATGGCGGTCGTGTATGGAACCGCAGGGATTGGGGCAGCTTCCAGAGAACCCGAACGAGTTCCCAAGTCTGGAGCTGCAGGGCGAACTCGGCGCGGTGCCCCCGGTGAAGACAGTCGAACCGTCCGCACGTGAACTCGATGTCGCCGTCGCACACGCTACCTGCCTGGATTCGAGCGGGTTCTCCGCCGCGATGTACGAAAAAGAATGGGAGTTGCAGGAGACGGCGATCGAGCGTGAGCGAACGAAGCTCGATGCCATCCGGGACGCAGTCCAAGCCCGTCAGGCCGCAGTGAAAGAGATCATCGCCGCGAACGCACCGAAGGCCTGATACGTGGCGATGAAAGCATCGACCACGAACGTTATCCCTAGAGCGGAAAGCGCAACACGTTCCAAAGGCCCAGGTGTACTTCGGTGGAGACGGACGCTGCTCATCGGAGGTGCGGTCATGGCTGTGGTGGCCTTGGTAGTCGCAACCTGGGTGCTCGCTACCGTCTTCGAGTCTCCCGAGCAACGGGAAGCAAACGCCGCCGCTCCAGCGCCGCAACCAGTATTCGCTGCGGTCACGACAGGCGTCCTTGCCGACACTCGTTCGTACTCCGGGACGATCGCGTATAGCGATGAGGTCGGGTTTACGCTCCCGGCCGGGGCTGAGGCGATGCGCAGTATCGTCACGGGCAGAGCGGTCACCGCCGGCGGCACGGTCGGCTCGGGTGATGTGCTGACAGAAGTGAACACGCGACCGGTCTTCCTCGTCGCTTCGCCGTTCGACTTCTTTCGTGACATCGGCTTCGGTGACGACGGGGCAGACGTCCGCGTGCTCCAGGAGGCTCTCGTCGGTCGCGGCTACCTCGGCAGCGCGGACGGCAAGTACGGTGGCGACACGGCGCGTGCGGTGGCGCACTGGTACCGCGATGCCGGGTACGAGGCTCCGACCAAGCAGCGATCGGAAACCGGCACTGACACCACGAGCGCCGATGCATCCGGGACAAGGGGCTCGTCCGATCCTGTAGCACCATCTCAGTCCTCGGGTTCGGAGACTGCTGGGGGGACATCGAATCCGGCACCGAAACCCGTGCTCGATGCTTTCGTGCCTCTCAGTGAGCTGCTGGCCGTGCCGTCCCTTCCCGCAACGGTCGTCACAGCGCTCGCGGTCGGCACGCACGTCGCGGGGAAGACCACCGACATCACTCTCGGTGCGACCGAGCTCATCGTCCGTGCCGAGGCGCCTACAGCCGATACGACGGGACTCGCTCCCGGCGATCCGGTGACCGTCGTCGCCGGCACCGACAAGGTAGACGGCGTCCTCGCGCGGGTCGAGAATCGTCCGGCCGCCGACGACGGGACGCCGCAACCGAGCGTGCTCGAGGTGTCATTCGAGAAAGACGCATCCGTCTTGGCCTCTCACCGTGGGGAGTCAGTCACGGTCACGGTGCAGGACGCGGTCGTTGCGGGGGAGTCCCTCATCGTGCCCACCGCAGCGGTCGTGGGGCGCGGCGAGAAGCAAGGTGTTGTCGTAAAGCGGCAGGATGACGGGTCTCTCGTTGAGGTGCCCTTGACCGTGGATGGTTCCCTACGGGGGATGACGGCGGTGACTCCGGATGACAAGGCGGCGTTAGTTGAGGGTGATGATGTCCGGGTCGGGTGACGAATCGGTACCGCTTCTGGAGATCCGGCACCTTTCGCGGCGGTACTCGTCCCCGCGGGCGCCGGACGTCGTCGCTCTGGACGATGTGAATCTGCAGATTGAGCAGGGCGAGTTCGTCGCGATCGTGGGACCTTCCGGGGGTGGGAAGTCGACTCTGCTGAACATGCTCGGACTGCTCGACTTCCCCGACGAGGGTGAGTACTTACTCGATGGGGTGCCGGTGCCCCCGCGGGAGGGAACTGAGTCGTCGCGCATCCGCAGCACGGAGTTCGCGTTCATCTTCCAGTCTTTCCATCTGCTTCAGAGCAGACCGGTGCGGGACAGCGTGGAACTCGGGCTGATGTATCGGGGCGTCATAGCGCGCAACGCCCCCGCGACATCCGCACTGGAACGGGTGGGCCTCGCGGACAGAGCGGAAGAGCGAGCATCTCACCTATCCGGTGGGCAGCAGCAGCGAGTGGCTATTGCCCGTGCGATCGCATCGAGTGCTCGGATCATTTTCGCCGACGAGCCGACCGGCAATCTCGACAGCGAGAACGCGCAGACCATAATCTCCGAACTACACGCGCTGAACCGAGCCGGCACGACCGTGATCGTCGTGACCCACTCCGAAGACGTCGCCGCCGCCGCGCACCGGCAGCTGCACATCCAAGATGGACGGCTCGTCTCCGACACTCGGCACAGGCAACTCCCGCACACATCGACCGCGGTGGTCCCCGCACCTACGCAAGCTGTCGCAGACGTGCGTCCCGTCGCCTCAAGTTCGCCCACCTCGTCCTTCACCGTGCTGCTGGACGGTGCACACAAGGACGCGACAGAAGAGGACGAAACCGGACAGAGGCCCGCCCGTCCACGATTGCGGACGCGCGATGTCCTCCGCGATGCGTGGCGGTCGGTGCGGTCACGTCCCGCACAGACAGTCGCGCTCGGCCTGGCCGTGTCGATCGCCGTCGCGCTGACTCTGACGACGCTGGGCATCTCCACCTCCGCGGGCGCGCAGGTCTCCTCGGCCTTCGACGCGCAGCTCAACCGTGAGGTCACCGCGACCTGGGACAACGATCCACACTCGAGCGCCGCTGCCCTCGCCGACGTGCCTGAGCGGACAGAGAAGCTCGCCGGTGTCGATGCGGCCGCTGCCCTCGCGGACTTCGACCCGGTCACCGTCACCGGAGTGTCCGAAGGCCGCGCGATCCAGCCACACACCTACGCCGGAGACATCGAAGCCGCGGCCCGCCTCACGATTCGGCAGCCGGCATGGCGGACCCCAGGTCCCCTCGCGCCGAACGAGGTGTTCATCGGGTCACAGCTCGCCACACTCCTCGAACTCAGCCCGCTCGATAGCGGACCGATCGTCACCATCAACCACCGCGCATTCCAAGTCGCGGGGATCATCGAGCAATCCCCGAGACTGCCGCTCCTGAAAGGCGAGATACTCCTCGCCGACAACGCGCCCGGGCTCGACAGCCCAAAGACGATCAGCGCAGTGCTGCTCACCTCCGCCGGCGCGGCACAGCAGGTCGCCCGACAAACACCCATCGCCATAAACTCCTACGCCCCCGAGACGGTGACCGTCCAAGCGCCCACCGACGCCACCGGACTGCGGGTCACCGTCGAACAGGGCGTACAGGCCACCCTCATTGCTTTCTCGATCCTCGCGATCGTCGTTGCTATCGCCGCGCTCTCCAACGCAATGCTGCTCGCCGTCACAGCCCGCCGCGGCGAGATAGGCATGCGCAAGGCACTGGGAGCCCGCAGCAGTCACGTCGCTTGGCTGCTTGCAGGAGAGTCCGCCTATATCGGCGCGGCGGGCGGAATACTCGGGCTCGCCATCGGCATCCTCGCAATCCTCGTCATCACACTCATCCAGAAGTGGACACCCGTGTTCGATCTCCGCCTTGGCCCCCTCGCTGTCGTTGCCGGCACGCTGATCGGCATCCTCGGCGGAGTTATGGCCGCCGCCCGCGCCGCCAAGATCCGCCCCTCCGACACCCTGCGCCAATGAGCTTGGATACGCTCACCTCCGCGCCACCGGCGAGCCCGCGCCCGAAAGTCGAGTGGATTGCCCCGATCAGCGTCGCCGCGGTCGTGACGGCGGCGTACGTGATGTTCGCGGCGTGGCAGTGGAACCGAATCGTGGTGAAGTCGTGGGACCTCGGTATCTTCACGCAGTTGCTGCAGAGCTACGCGCGGTTCCAGCCGCCGATCGTGAACATCAAAGGCGACGGATTCAATCTCCTTGGTGACCACTTCCATCCGCTGCTGGTCCTGCTTACACCGGTGTTCGCGATCTTTCCGCACGCGTTCACGCTGCTGGTGATCCAGGCTGTCTGCTTCGGAGTCTCCGCGGGAATGCTGACAGCAGTATCGTCCCGCCGACTGGGCACACGTGTCGGCGGAATGCTGCTGGGAGTGGCGTTCGGGTTGAGCTGGGGGCTGCAGTACGCCGCTGAGGCACAGTTTCATGAGATCGCGCTTGCTGTCCCTCTTCTTACCTGCGCGCTGAGCGCCATCTTGGAGCGGCGATGGCAGGCTGCGGCGATGTGGGCGGTGCCGCTGGTCTTTGTGAAGGAGGACCTCGGTCTCACCGTGATGGTGATCGGCCTGCTCGTCGCTCGTCTCTCCCGCAACCGGCGGTACCTGTGGCTGGCCGTGTGGGGGGTGGGATGGTCTGCCATAGCGATGCTTTTCGTCCTGCCGGCGCTCAACCCCAACGGTGCCTGGGCCTACGCCGCGAACGCCAACCCCACCGGGCTCCTGGCCGACGCCGAGAGCTGGTTCGACCCAGCGAAGGGCCACACTCTCACACTCGTGCTCGTCACCACCGCCGGATTCCTCCTACGATCACCGCTCGCCCTCATCCTTCTTCCGACGCTCGCCTGGCGGCTCTTGTCGACCAACCCTGGTTACTGGGGGCCAACCTGGCACTACAGCGCCGTGCTCATGCCCATCGCGTTCGCCGTCGTCATCGACGGCATCCAGCGTGCATCCTCCAGCGAATGGGCTTGGCTGCGCTCCTACGCTCGGCACGGCGCGGCCGTCGCGATCACCGTCTCGATGATGCTGCTCCCGCAGCAACCCCTGGCCGATATGATCACCGCCGACGCGTGGAAACCGGTGGATCGCGCTGATGCCGCGGTCAAAATCCTCAAGAGCATCCCCGACGGGGCAAGCGTCGAGAGCGACATCGGACTCATGAACTACGTCGTCGACGACCACGACGTCTACTGGATCGGCAACCCCAATCCCGCGGCCGACTGCATTCTGATCGATCGCGCTGCCGGCGGCACCCCAAACGAATGGGGCGATGTTCTCAGTGTCGGCCGTCGTCTCCATCCCACGGCTCACTACGCGATCATCGAGCACGTCGAGGACTACCAACTCGCTTGCAAAAGCGCTCTGCACTGATCCGACTTGCGAATAATGCTCCGATTGCGTTATGCAATGTCGGCTTCGGGCACGGTTCTTGCGCGTCAATACCCGGGTGCCAAGCAGGGCGAGGAGGGCCGGGGCAGCGGTGATGGCGAGGAGGATCGCGATGGCGACGCAGATCGCCCCGACGGTCCCCATCATCCCGAGGAACCCGATCCCGGTGACGTTCAGGGCGAGGAGCGCGATCAGGACGGTGGAACCGGCGAAGACCACGGCGTTGCCCGAGGTGCCGTTGGCGAGCCCGATCGACTCGTGAAGCTCTGTCCCCTCGAGGAGCTGGCGGCGGTGACGGTTCAGGATGAACAGGGCGTAGTCGATGCCCACGGCCAAGCCCAGCATGACTCCGAGCACGGGGGTGAGGGAGATCATCTCGACCACGCCGGACATCGCCAACGATGCGGTCACGCCGATCCCGACGCCGACGATCGCGGTCACCAGCGGCAGCGCCGCGGCGATCACGGTGCCGAGCATGATCAGCAAGGTGAGCGCAGCGACCGCCAGGCCGACGATCTCACCGGCCCCGAAGATCTCCGTGCAGCTGGAGTCCAGCTCGGTCGCGAACTCCACCGAGACGCCATCCGGGAGGCCGCCGCTGATGTGGTCGGTGACCGCGGCCTTCGTTTCCGGGGTCACATCGTCTTGCGCGGCATCGAAGACCACCGTTGCCAGCGCGGTCGTGTCGTCCTCAGGCACCGTGCCGGACCTCGCCGACATCTCCAGCAGGCGGGACGAGAGATCCAGGGTCTTTGCTTGTTCGTCCAGGTCGGAGAGCTGCTCGGAGAGATCCGTCTGCTGCGTGTCGAGCTCGGTGCGTTGCGCATCGATCTGCTGCTGTTGGGTATCGAACTGCGCCTGTACTGCATCGGGAAGGTCGCCGGCCTGCTGTGCGCGCTGGAGTTCCGTGTCCAGCGGGGTCTGTGCGGCGTCGAGTTGCTCGGCTGCGGCGTCGAGCTGCTCCTGTGCCGACGACAGCTGATCGCGACCGTCGCTGATCTGTTCCTCCCCGTCCGTGATCTGTTGCTCTTGATCGGAGATCTCACGGGCGGTCTGGAACGGGTCGGTCGTGGTGTCGACGCCCGCAAGGCCGCCGGCACTCTCCAAGAGCTCGCTGATCGTTCGCTTCTGCTCGCTGGAGAACTCGCTGCCGTCCTCGGTATGGAACACCATGCTGCCGGTGCCACCGCTCGCGCTCGGGAAGGATTCCGTGAGCTTGTCCGTCACCCGAGCGGTCTCGGTTCCCGGGATCGGGACGCTGGAAGACAAAGTCCCGCCTGCGATCAGGAATGCACCGACTGCCAGCGCGAGGATGGCCAGCCAAGACAACAGGACGGTCCAGGCGTGGCGGGCCGAGAAACGACCAAGACGGTACAGCAGTTCAGCCAAAATTCACTCGTAACTTTATGGTGGATGCGGGCGGGGATCAGTTCTGGGGGAGGTAGCCCCTGCGCGCGGTGTCGATTACGCGCTCTAAGAGCTCCGCCCAGAGCGCGCGGGCTTCGGCACTCGTCGCCGCGTTAGTGGCGGCGATCCAGTGATAGGCGACCGCAGAGGTTCCGCTCATCAGCGATGCCACGATCAACTCAGCGTCCAGCTGGTCGATAGTGCCGTCACGTTCTGCGAGCTCGCGGGAGAGCTCGGTGGTCGTTCGGGAGAACGCGCCTTGGAAGATCTGCTGCGGCCGAGGATCGATCGCGTCGAATCCGCCGAGCGCCTTCCAGAGGTAAGAGATGATGCCGGGAGCATCGGCTGCCCGCAGAGCCGTCGCGACATTGTCGAAGGCGTGAGCGGGCCCTCCAGCTCCTGCAGGCTGAGCCAGCATGACCTCGCGGAATCGGTCGATGATCGATGACCAGGCCTCAGCACAGGAGGTCGTCACGATGTCGTCGATCGAGGCGAAGTGATTGAACACCGTCCGACGCGACACCCCCGCACGTTGCGCAAGTGCATCCACATCGAACCCGGCGATCCCCGCTTCGCTGATCATCCATCTGGCGGTATCCAGGATCGCGCGTCGTCGTTTGGCTTTCACCACGGATCGGCCGTCGAGGGAATCTGAAGGAGAAGTCACTTGCTTGCACTAAGTGCAATATGCACAAAGTGCAAATTGATCTACTGAGAGCAGGGGAGCGGACGTCCGGATCGTGCGTGACACCGGATCTGCTCGCGCTGAACGATGCGAGCTGCAGGCCCGTGGCCGAGAACATGGAAAGAATGCCTAGCATCCGCGCCGTCATCACCGACGAATCTCCCGACCAAGCTGACCGCAACGGATCATCTGTCGCGCGTCGGAGATCAGCTCCCAAACGTCGTCGGCACTGGCCGGCCTTGGAGGGGCAGTCGGGTGTCGCTATGTAGGGCCGGGCGCCGTAAGAGTACGCATCCTCTCGCACCGAGAGTGGAGCAGATCACCGATACGATAAATTCATTGCGCTGATACCACCGTCGTGTTATCGTCGATTACATGAGTTCGAGATCGGTGATCCTCGATCGTGCGGTGGAGTTGCTCTCTGTCTCCGAGACCGGCGATGTGTCGACGCGTGCGGTGTGTGAGGCCGCGGGCGTCGGACAGCCGGTGTTGTACCGGATGTTCGGTGACAAGGACGGTCTCCTGGCGGCCGTGGCCGACCGGGTGTGGGAGCAGTACCTCGGTCCGAAGCGCGCGGCGGCCGTGTCGGATGACCCGGTGCGGGATCTGCGTGACGGGTGGGACAACCACGTCGCCTTCGCCCTGGCCAACCCCCATGCCTACCGTCTGGTGTTCGCCAGCTCGCTGTCGTCACGGCCGGCCGCGGCCGGCGAGGCCATGACCCTCCTGCGCGGGGTGCTGGAGCGCGTCGCGGCGCAGGGGAGGCTCCGGTTGGAGGTGGGGGAGGCGGCGCGGATTGTGATGGCCGCCAACAGCGGGATCGCGCTGTCGCTGATCCTGCGTCCGGAGCAGTATCCCGACCTGTCCGCCTCGACTCAGATGCGCGAGGCGACCCTGCGCGCGATCCTCACAGAGGATGTCCCGGACGCCGGTCAGGCACAGCGGGTCGCCGCCACCACACTGCTGGCGGGACTCACCGACGCCGCGGCGTTCACCTCTGCGGAGGCGGCGCTGCTGGCCGAGTGGCTCGAACGCATCCGCACCTCCTGACCCGCCCCCTTCCTCTCCCCGTCCACGCATCCGCGTGAGCGGTGTCCGTCGACCCTGAAAACAAGGAGATACCCACACATGAAGACGAAGAGCACCCCTCGCATCGCCCTCGTCACCGGTGGTTCCGGTGGGATCGGCAAGGCCGTCGCCCAGCGCCTCGCGGCCGACGGATACGCCGTCGCCGTGCACTACGCGGGCAACAAGACCAAGGCCGACGCCCTCGTCACCGAGATCACGGACGCGGGGGGACGGGCGATCGCCGTCGGTGCGGATGTCGCCGACGAGCACGCCGTCTCCGCCCTGTTCGACGAGGTCGCGCAGGTCTTCGGCGGGATCGACGTGGTCGTGAACACCGCCGGGATCATGATCCTGGCACCGATCGCGGAGTACGACCTCGACGCGTTCGACCGGCTGATGCGCACGAACGTGCGCGGCACGTTCGTCGTCTCGCAGCAGGCAGCCCGCCGGGTGCGCGAGGGTGGGGCGATCATCAACTTCTCCACGACCGTCACCCGTGCCCAGTTCCCCACGTACGGCCCCTATGTGGCCAGCAAGGCCGCCGTCGAAGGACTCACCCTGATCCTGGCGCGCGAGCTGCGCGGGAAGGACATCACCGTCAACGCTGTCGCTCCCGGCCCGACAGCGACGCCGCTGTTCCTCGACGGCAAGACCGAGGAGCAGATCGCGGGGCTGTCCAAGGCCGCCCCTCTGGAGCGCCTCGGTCAGCCCGATGACATCGCCGAGACCGTCGCGTTCCTCGCCGGCCCCGCCCGGTGGGTGAACGGGCAGACCATCTTCACCAACGGCGGACTCGCCTGACCCCCATCCCACCGCCGGCCGGCCTTCGCCGAACGCTCCCTCCCCGGCGGGAGCGGCCCGCGCATGTGGGCGGCTCCTGCCAGAAAGCAGTCATCATGACCTCTTCACGCATCATCGTCATCACCGGCGCCTCCTCGGGCTTCGGCCACCTCACCGCCAGGGCCCTCGCGCGCGCCGGGCACACCGTCTACGCCGGCATGCGCGAGACCGCCGGTCGCAACGCGCCCCGCGTGGCCGAGCTCGCCGCGCTCTCCGCCACGGAGGGGATCGACATCCGCGGCATCGAGATGGACGTGCAGGACCAGGACTCCGTCGACACCGCGATCGCCCGGATCGTCGCCGAGCAGGACCGCCTCGACGTAGTCATCCACAACGCCGGGCACATGGTCCTCGGCCCGCTCGAGGCGTTCACCCCCGAGCAGCTCGCCCGGCAGTACGACATCAACGTGCTCTCCACCCAGCGCGTCAACCGCGCCGCCCTCCCCGTCCTGCGCGCACAGGGATCCGGGCACCTCGTGTGGGTCGCCTCCAGCTCCGCCCGCGGCGGGCACCCGCCCTTCCTCGCCCCGTACTTCGCTGCGAAGGCCGGTATGGACACCCTCGCCGAGAGCTACGCGGCGGAGCTGATCAAGTTCGGCATCGACACCACCATCGTCGTCCCCGGCGCCTACACCAGCGGCACCAACCACTTCGCGAACTCCGGCACCCCCGCCGACACTGCCCGCGCGGCCGAATACGACGCGCTCTACGGACAGCTGCGGGAGAACATGGCGGGCGCCCTCGCATCGATCTTCCCCGAAGGACGCGAGGTCACCGAGGTCGCCGACGAGATCGTCCGCGTCATCGGCCTCCCCGCCGCCGAGCGCCCGTTCCGGGTGCACGTCGACCCCAGCAAGGACGGCAGCGAGGTCGTCTCGGTCGTCTACGACCGCATCCGCGCCGAGTTCTACCACCGCATCGGCATCGACGAGCTCCTCACCCCGCAGGCCACGGCATGACCACGGCCAAGACCACGACCAGTGGCCTCCCCGAGACGATCGCTCAGTTCATCGACGCCACCAACACCGCCGACACCGCCCGGTTCCTCGACGCCTTCACCACCGATGCCACCCTCGACGACTGGGGACGCCAGTTCCACGGCCGAGACGGCATCGCCGCATGGAACGACACCGACAACATCGGCGTCCAGGCACACTTCGAGCTCGTGAAGGTGGCGGAAGCCGACGTCGGGCACGTCTACGTCGTGACGCTCGCGGTGTCCGGCAACGGCTACAACGGCACCGGGCCCATGACCTTCACCCTCGCAGACGGACGCATCCACAGCCTCGTCATCAGCCCCTGACGCATCCGCGGGTGGGAGCGCGTGAGCCTTTCATAAGCCCCAGGTGAAGCCCCGATGGATCTGCGGTCGGCTACCAAGAGCCGGGACCTGGTCGGGACCTGATGCATGCAAACCATGCAATCCATGACGTGAAATGAGGCCTTCTGCGGGACGGGGACGCCCGAAAAATGAAGGATTCAGGTTGAACCGTCTACCTGGGGGTCAAGGGGTCGCAGGTTCAAATCCTGTCATCCCGACAGTCGAGGCCCGAACTTCCGCAGGATTGCGGGGGTTCGGGCCTCTTGTCGTTTCCGTGCCTTTCCGGCCGGACAGGCTCGATGTCCGCGCGTCGATGTGGCGACGGTCTGAGGCCGCGGGGCGCCGGAACATTGCGCCCGAAACGAGGCCGCGGCTATTTTGGGGCGGGTGCCAGAGCGGGTTTCGGAACGAGTGCGGAGGCTCCTCGTCGAGCAACCGAGCATCGACGTGCGCTTCACCGCCGCCATCGCTCCGGAGAGCTTCCACCACGCGGTCCGGCCGGGCGCTTCGGTGCTGTTCCTTCACCCCGTCCACCGGGAGCTCGTGGAGCAGCTGCGCGGCGGATGACTGCCGCGGGAAGGCCGGTGCTCAGGCGCAGCGCGCCACGCCGACCCACAGGATCGTCACGGTCGTCACGCTGCGCGAGTCCGAGCTCGTCGCGCCCCAGGTCGGCGTGAGGTTCGTGCGGACGCGGACGACGGAGGTCCGACCGAACGAGAACGGGGTATTCGCCCGGAGTTGGACGGAGCGGGCTTCGGGCCCGAGGGTGGCGATGGAGCCGCGGCCATCGACGAGGACCTCGAAGCTGGAGGGCGTCTCGGCGTCGTAGCTCCAGCCGACGGTGACGGAGCCGTCGAAGTTGTTCTCGCAGGTCAGATCCGACGGCGCTTGAGCCGTCGCCGCGCGGACCGACCCGAGCGTCTGCGTGCGATCGGAGAAGGATGCCGCGTGGGCCGGTGAAGCCGCGGCGACAGCGGCAACCGTGAACGCCGCGACGAAGGCCACCGTCCGCGACCTGGCGCGGCGCGTATCGGCATCCTGTGACCGTCCGCTGCCGCGCACCTCGGAGCGCGGCGCGGGAGGATCCCCGTCGTTCCGCGCGGTCGGGGGAGCGAGAGCCACCGCGATGACGACGATGAGTCCGAGGACCGTCGTGGCGAGGGCGACGACATCTCCGTCGTGCGCCTGCTGGATCGGGATGCCGATCCAGGGGACGCGGAGGGCGCCGATGCCGAGGACGTCGGCGCGGGCCACCGGAGACGAGTCGGCCTCGGGGTTGGCGTCGCCTTTGGTCGTGAGCTCGGCGCCGTCGATGGCCTGGAGGCGGTGCAGTCGGAGGCGTTCGGAGTGGTCCGGGTCGTCGACGAGGACGACCTGACCAGGGCGCAGTTCGGCGGGGTCGATGGGGCGGCTGACGACGAGGTCGCCCGGCTGGATGGCGGGTTGCATCGAGCCGGTCATGACCGTGGTCGTCTGCCATCCGATCGCGAGAGGCGCGACGGCCCAGAACGTCAGGCCGAAGACGGCGGCGAGCGCGGCTCGCGCGGAGATGACCGCGCAGAAGCGGAGCCAGGCCCACGACGGACGGGCGGGCTCCGTCGTGGAGAACCCGCCCGCGCCGTCGGTGGAGCGACTCCTCAGCTCACTGATTTTGCGCTTCCCAGGTGAAGTTGACGTTGGCGGTCGCGCCCATGATCGACGACGGGGCGTTCGTCGAGACCGCGTACGTGATCTGGAAAGTGCGCGTCTCGGGGGAGCTGCCGCCCGCGGGCGCCCAGTTTCCCACGCCGCTGCCGTAGTCCGTGGCGCCATTCACGAACGAGCTGAGGGTGTTGTCGTAGACGGACGCGCCGGACGAGATCGGCGAGAATCCATTGCAGCTGCCGTTGCCGCCGCCGGTGCCCTGGGTCACCGTCAGGTTCAGCCAGTCGCCGATGCCCTGGCTCTGGGACGCGTTCGTCGCGTACAGCTTGACGGCGGCCGGCAGGGTGCCGGTGGAGGTGACGGCGACACAGGTGGTGCCCGTCGATCCCGGCTTGAGGTTCGTCGCGTCGAACGCCGCGCTGTTGGGTGAGCTGTTGGTGAGCCCCACCGAACCTGCCGACCAGTTGTTCGATGGGTTCGAGGTCGTCGCCGAGAAGGCGGAGTACGACGCAGTGGAGACCAGCGCGCCGGCGGCGATGAAGGAGAGGGGGATGACGGCGATCGTCGCGATCTTGCCGAGACGACGCGAGGGGATGGTGGCAGTTCTGCGCATGAGAAGGGCTCCTGGAACGGGGAGGACGAATGAGGAGAAAGCACGTGCTCCGGAAAGTGCCTAGCGGAACTATAAGAATGTGAAACTAGTAACTCAAAATGTGAGACATAGTGTGGACTATTCTTTCTGAATGGGGTATGCGCAGAATCCCGGAAGGGAATCGTCACCCTCCGCGAGTTCCGAAGCGATCGTGTCGGCGTGGTACCGCATGCAGGTCGAGAATGCGCACCTTCTTCAGCGTCTTGCGCTGGAGCACGACCTCAATCCGATCGATCTCCGTGCCTTGAAATTCCTCGGTGTCGACGGCCCGCCGCAGACACCGAAAGATCTCGCCCGATTCCTTCAGGCCGGCAGCAGCCTCGCGAGCGCGGTGATCGAAAGGTTGGAGTCCCGGCACCTCATCCGTCGCGCGCCGAATCCTCGCGATCGGCGGAGCACCCTTCTGCAGCTCGATGACGGTGGACGCGAGGTGGTCGATCAGCTGCGCGGGTTGTACGGCCGAGCGCTCTCGGGGTTGTTCGGCCACCCCGATCAGGACGCGATCCTCGCCGCGGTGACGCAGATCGGGGAAGGGCTGCGCGAAGCCGCCTCGTTCTGACGCGTGGTGATCGCGCCCACCGCGATGAGCGGGGGCGGGGTGAAATGCGGCGCGCTCGCTGCGGACCTCGGAGCGAGCCGGTGTCTGGCTCCTCGCGGTCGGTGACCCAGGTGTTTGTTGGTGCCGGTGCGGCGATCATGAGCGGAGTGCGAAACGCGCGCGGCGGCGACGACGACTCGCCCTTCCGATGAGACGATCATCTCCACGATGAAATGAATCGTGACTGAGCGCATCGGCTGGGTGGACCTCCTCCGCGGGGTGGCGGTCGTGCTCCTCTTGCTCTGGCACGCCTCGTCCCTCCCGGCCTATCTCGGATGGGAAATGCCCGTCTGGCTGTTCCTCGTCAACGAGATCTTCTTGCCGTGGCGGATGCCCACGCTCATGTTTCTGTCAGGCATGCTCCTCACGCGAGCACGTCGAAACGATCTCCGCGACTACTACCGAGGCAAGGCTCGCACTCTGTTGTGGCCGTATCTCGTGTGGTCCGCGCTCTACCTGCTGACCTTTCCGTTCCCCGATGGCTCGATCCTCTCCGCGCGGTCGTGGATCGCCACGGGATATCTCTGGTTCATCTTCTTCCTCCTCGCGTACGTCGTCGTCGCACCCCTCGCGACGAGGCTGGCGTGGCCGATCGTGATCCTGCCGGCCGCGGTCATCTCGGCGGCCGCCCCCGCTGTCTTCGCGATGATCTTCCTCACCGCGATCGTGGCAAACCGCGTCGCACCGGGCCTCGCCGCGACGACCGCGGGCCGCTCCGTCGCCTGGATGGGGCGCAACTCGATCGTCTTCTATCTCGCGCACTTTCCGGCGATGGTGGCGGTCGGCCAGATCGCGACGATGTTCCCCGTGCCGCTGGGGCTGTGGCTCGTCGTCGCCAACCTGGTGGTCGGACTCCTCACGTCCTCCGTGCTGGCCCGATACTCGTCCACGTTGCCCGTCGCCTGGCTGTTGCGGATAGCGCGGCGGCGACCTCACACCGCTGAGTGAAGGAGAGGCGGCTCTGCGGCCCGTTCTCAGCCGTACGACCGCACCAACACCCCCTATGTCGATGATATGCGGCGCTTTCCCCGTCGCCGGGGGACGGCGGGTCGGGCGACCTATGCTCGGGAGCGTGAGGATCCCCGCTGCGTCGAAGCGAACGGTCGGTTTCATCGGACTCGGCCTCATGGGGGTGCCCATGGCGACGAATCTCGTGCGGGCCGGATTCGACGTGGTTGTCTGGGCCCGCGCGAGCGGGCCGGTCGACGAGCTGGTGGCGGCCGGTGCACGGCCGGCGGCCGACGTCGCCGGGGTGTTCACCACCGCGGAGACCGTGGTTCTCATGCTGCGCGACGAGGCCGCCGTGGATGCCGTGCTCTCCCGCGGCACCGGCGTCTTCTCCTCCCTGGTGACCGGCCACACCCTCGTACAGATGGGCACGTTCGCCCCCGCGTTCTCGCGAGCTCTCGCCGACGACGTCGAGGCGACCGGCGGACGTTATGTCGAAGCCCCGGTGTCGGGCTCGCGCGGACCCGCGACGGACGGCACGCTCGTCGGGATGCTCGCGGGAACTCCGGATGCCATCACCCACGTCGATGAGGTCGTCGGGGCGATGTGCGGTCAGGTGTTCCGCTGCGGCGACATCCCGGCGGCGCTCACGATGAAGCTCGCTGTCAATACGTTCCTCATCACGATGGTGACCGGTCTCGCCGAGACCTTCCACTTCGCCGAGCGCGGGGGAGCCGACGTCGAGGTGCTGCGCGAGGTTCTCGCGGCCGGGCCCATGGCATCCGTCGTCTCGACCGGAAAAGCCCGGAAGGTGACCGGCGGCGACCTCTCGGCGCAGGCTGCGATCGCGGACGTCCTCAAGAACGCGAGGCTCGCGGAGGACGCGGCGAGAGCGGCGGGATCGGCTCACCCCCTCATCACGGCGAGCCGCGAGCTTTACGAAGAGGCGGTCGCCGAAGGCGCGGGAGCACTCGACATGATCGCGGTCGTGAGGGCGTTCGAAGCGCGGACATCGGCGCAGTGACGATCACCGTGCCGCGGCGGAACGAATCCCGCCGCGGCGCGTTCGCTCAGAAGCCGATCACCGTGGCCCCCTCGCGCGAGTAACGCAGGAAGGCGTCGCGCGCGATCACGAGGCTCAGCCCGCGGGCGCGCAGCGCGTCTTCGAGGCCGTCGGCCCGCGCGAGCGTGATGCACGCGCCCACGGGGATTCCGGCGGCGAGCAGTTCGTCGATCTGCTCGTTGAAGCGGCGGTCGAGGTCGGTGTCGGCGCGCCCGAGGCGGCGCTGCGCGGCGCCGAAAACGAAGACCTCGAGGGGCGGATCGTCGGGGCGCGCGGCATCGGCCATGCGGCGGGGGAGCCTGCTGCCGATCAGGAGCGAGTCGGGGTCGTCGTGGAAGAGGTGGACGACGGTCATCACGATCCGACCACCTCTCGCGCCGCCGCCACCGCGTTCGCGGCGCGGACCACGGCGTCCACCGAGGCGGTGAGCACGGAGCCGTTCCGCCCCGCGGCCCACGCGGGGCCGTCGGGGCCGCGGTACTCGAGAAGCGTGAGGGCCTCGGCATCCGCTCCCGCCCGCAGTGAGCTCTGGTGCAGCGACAGGATCTCGAGCGCGATGCCGCCGCGGTCCAGAGCGCCGACGACCGCATCGACCGGGCCCGTCTCGGAGACACCGCGATACTCGATGCCGTCGACCTCGACCGCCACCTCCGCGCCTGCGTCGACCCGCAGCGACGTCACCCGCACGGCTTCGTCGGGGCCGGACAGGTACGCCTCGGCGAAGATCACCCAGATGTCGTCGGCCGTGGCCTCGTCGCCCGTGCGGTCGGTGTGCCGCTGCACCTGGCGCGACAGGTCGATCTGCAGGCGGCGGGGGAGCTCCAGACCGTAGGTCGTCTCGAGCAGGTACGCGATACCGCCCTTGCCGGACTGGGAGTTGACGCGGATCACGGCGTCGTACGTGCGACCGATGTCCGCCGGGTCGATCGGCAGGTAGGGCACGCGCCACGCGATCTCGCGCTCGTCGCGGCCCTCGGCGAGGGCCCGGTCGCGGTGTTCGGCGAAGCCCTTGCGGATGGCATCCTGATGCGTTCCGCTGAAGGCGGTGTGCACGAGGTCTCCGACATACGGATGCCGGGGCGAGAGCTCGAGTCTGTTGCAGTGCTCCACGACCCGGCGGATTCCGTCGATGTCGGAGAAGTCGACCATCGGATCCACGCCCTGCGCGTGCAGGTTCAGCGCGAGGGTCGCGAGGTCGACGTTGCCGGTGCGCTCCCCGTTGCCGAAGAGGCAACCCTCCACCCGCTGTGCGCCGGCGAGCACGGCCAGTTCGGCGCACGCGACGCCCGTGCCGCGGTCGTTGTGCGGATGCACGGAGAGGATCACGGCATCCCGACGGGCGAGGTGGGTGTGCATGTACTCGATCTGGTCCGCGTACACGTTCGGGGTGGCGACCTCCACCGTGGCCGGCAGATTCAGGATGACGGGACGCTCGGGCGTGGCATCCCACAGCTCCGTCATCGCGTCGCAGATCTCGAGGACGTAGTCGGGCTCGGTCAGGTTGAACACTTCGGGCGAGAACTCGAACCGCACGTTCGGAAGGTGCCCCGCGAGCTCCCAGACGTCGCGGCCCCCGGCGAGGATGAGCTCGCGCAGCTCGTCGCGATCCTTGCCGAGCACGGTATCGCGCCAGGTCGGAGCCGTCGCGGTGTACAGGTGGATGACCACCTCGTTCCGGATGCCGCTGATCGAGGCGACCGTGCGTTCGATGAGGTCGCGGCGCGCCGGGGTGAAGACGACGATCGTGACGTCGTCGGGAGCGATGTCGCTCTCGGCGATGAGCCGGACGAAGTCGAAGTCGGTCTGTGAGGCGGAGGGGTAGCCCACCTCGATCTCGGTGTAGCCCATCCGGACCATGAGGTCGAAGAAGAGGCGCTTGCGCTCGGGGTCCATGGGTTCGGAGAGCGCTTGGTTGCCGTCGCGCAGGTCGACGGGGACCCACAGCGGTGCCTCGGTGATGCGGCGCGTCGGCCATTGCCGTTCGGCGTCGGCCAGGGGGACGTCGACGCGCGAGTAGACGTCGGTGTAGCGGTGAGAGGGCATGCGCGAGGGGCGCTGCCTGTTCCAGGTGGTCATGTTTCTCGGTTCCTCGGGGTGTCGCGGGGGCGACCGGCGCAGTGTCCGGCTCCACGACGGGGAGCCGGTCTGGTCAGGCCCCGTCGTGGCGACGAAGAAGGAGGAATCCGCGGAAGGACATGGGGAGACGGTAGCATAAGTCCTCAGACAAGTTGAGGAGTCAGGATGCCGGACCTGAAACGCGTACCCCTGGCCGACCAGGCTGCCGACGTGCTGCTGGCGCGCATCCGGGCGGGGGAGTGGGCGCTGGGCGCCAAGCTCCCGGGCGAGACGACCCTCGCGCCGCAGCTGGGCGTGGGGCGTTCCACCGTGCGCGAGGCGATCCGACAGCTCGCGGGTCGAGGCGTGCTCGACTCGCGACACGGATCGGGCGTGTACGTCACCGCCGTCGACGTGCCCGAGGACTGGGAGCAGGTGCTCCGCCGCGCCGATATCGTCACGGTCCTCGAGGCGCGGACGGCGATCGAGGTCGAGGCGGCCGCGCTCGCGGCCGTGCGACGCACCCCGTCCGACCTGCGTGCCATCAAACGCGCACTGGCGGAGCGCACGGCGCCAGGGCAGAGCGTCGAGGAACACGTGGACGCCGACATGGTGCTGCACCGCGCGATCGTCGTCGCGGCGCACAACGACGTGCTCACCGAGATGTTCGACGGCTTCGTCCCGCGCGTGCGCCGAGCGATGGTCGACATGCTGCGCCCGCGCCCCGTCGCGGACGAGGGCCGTGACCA